>JBILLI010000251.1:0-9783 GCA_044376155.1 Polyangiales bacterium | reverse complement strand
CCGTGACGCTGTGGGAGAAGGGTCCGCGGCTGGACGTGGGCGCCGCGAAGACCCCCGCGCTGCTCGCGGCGGCCACCGAGGTGCGCGCGCAGCGGGCGGCGGCGAAGGGCGGGGCCGGGCGGGGGCGCCGCGCGTCACCCGAAGAGCGGGCGAGCGCGCAGCAGGCGAGCCGCGACCTCCGCGCCGTGGGGAGCAAGGCCAGCGTGAAGGTCCGCGCCACGAAGCCCGGCGCGGCCTCGGTGTTCGACCTCACGGGCCTCACCGCCGCGGAGTTCGCCCGCGCCGTGAAGGCCCTCACCGCGAAGAAGAAGTGACCCGGGCTTCATCAGGGCTGATGAACGGCTTCATCAGCCCTGATGAACGCAGAGCGGAGAGGCGCGCTGGGCGGATGCGACGGGGCGAACAGGTTCCGTGTGGCGCGCCCATGGCCCATCGACGGACCACAGGCGCGCCGCGGCGGGGGATCGTTCATCTGGGCTGAGGAACCCGCGCGGCGGCGCGGTGAGACGGGGTGCGGGAGGGGAGCGGCGCGACGCGGCCGAGGCGGCCCGCGTCAGTTGTCGACGTAGCCGACCATGCAGTTGCGCACGGAGGAGCGCGCGCCGCCGCCGATGTTGTCGTAGGCGAAGTTGGTCCCGCCCGCGGTGATCCAGTTGTAGACGTTGCACGCGATGACGCTGTGCACCCAGTAGTCGGCCCCGGTGCGGCCGATCGTGTACGGGGTGATCATCGACGCGCCGGCGTCGGACGCGAGGAGCATGCACTCGTCGTAGTAGCGCGGGCCGTAGTCCTGAAAGCGCCACACCTGACCGTCGTGGGTGGTGGTCGACGCGAGCGCCGCGTCGCGGCGGGTGCTGCGCACGTCGCGCCCGAGCACACACGCCTGCGGCGCGTCGATGTTCGCGGTCTGGTAGGTGGGCCAGATGCCGGTCATCGCCTGGCTGCCATTGCGGTGCCCGTACCACCCGGTGTTCGGGACGGTGTAGTGCCCGGGCGCCATCATCGCGCCGTAGCGCGACGCCAGCCGCGCGCACTCCCGCCAGGTCATGTTGCCGTAGTTGGCCCAGGTGTACCGGTGCACGTCCTGGTAGGCGCAGCCGCCGGTCACCGAGGTGTTGGTCCACGGCAGGCTGTTGCGGATCGTGGTCACGCAGCTGCCCGCGATGCAGAACTGCCCGCTGCTGCACGCGCGCCCGCAGCCGCCGCAGTGCGACGTGCTGGTGAGCGGGTCGACGCACGCCCCGCTGCAGAGCGTGAGGCCCCCCGTGCACACCACCATGCACGCGCCGTTGTTGCACACCTGCCCGCCGGGGCAGACCGTGCCGCAGGTGCCGCAGTTCGCGTTGTCGGTGCGCAGGTCGCGGCACACGCCCGAGCAGTTGGTCTGCCCCGTGGCGCAGACGAGCTGACAGCTCCCGCTCTGGCACGAGGTGAGCCCGGTGCAGGCCGTGCCGCAGGTGCCGCAGTTGGCGTTGTCGGTGCGCAGGTCGCGGCACACGCCCGAGCAGTTGGTCTGCCCCGACTGGCACGTGAGGGTGCATGCCCCGAGCACACACGCGCGGCCGCCCGTGCAGGCCGTGCCGCAGGCGCCGCAGTTGGCGTTGTCGCTGGTGAGGTCGCGGCACACGCCGCTGCACGCCGTGAGGCTCGACGAGCACTGCACCGCGCAGGCCCCGCGCACGCAGGTGGTGCCCGCCGCGCAGGTGGTGCCGCAGGCGCCGCAGTTCGTGTTGTCGCTGGTGAGGTCGCGGCACACGCCGCTGCACTCGGTCTGCCCCGCGCCGCATGACGCGCGGCAGCTCCCCCCGGCGCACACCGTCCCCGCGGCGCAGACGTTGCCGCAGGCGCCGCAGTTGGCGTTGTCGCTGGTGAGGCTGCGGCACACGCCGCTGCAGTTGGTCTGCCCCGACCCGCACGAGGTCACGCACGCCCCCGAGGAGCACACCTGCCCCGCGGCGCAGGCGTTGCCGCAGGAGCCGCAGTTGCCGAGGTCGCGGGTGAGCTCGCGGCACACCCCGCTGCAGTTGGTGAAGCCCGCGCCGCAGGTGACCCGGCACGACCCCGCGGAGCAGAGCTGCCCCGCCGGACACGCGCTGCCGCACGCGCCGCAGTTGGCGTTGTCGGTCTGCGTGTCGCGGCACGACCCGGCGCAGTTGGTGGTGCCCGCGCCGCAGGTGACCCGGCACACCCCCTGGGAGCAGAGCTGCCCCGCGGCGCAGGCGTTGCCGCACGCGCCGCAGTGGTTGCCGTCGGTCTGCGTGTCGCGGCAGACGCCCTCGCAGTTGGTGGTGCCGCCGCCGCAGGTCACCCGACACGACCCCGCGGCGCAGGTCTCACCCGGGCTGCAGGCGTTGCCGCAGCCGCCGCAGTGGTTGCTGTCGGTCTGCGTGTCGCGGCACACGCCGCTGCAGTTGGTGGTCCCGGCGATGCACGTCACCCGGCAGGCGCCCATGCTGCACAGCTGCCCCGCGGGGCACGCGTTGCCGCAGGTGCCGCAGTTCGTGCTGTCAGCCTGCACGTCGCGGCAGGCGCCGTTGCAGAGCACCTGCCCCGTGGGGCACACCGTGGCGCAGGACCCGGCCTGGCAGAGCTGCCCCGCGGGGCAGGTGTTGCCGCATGCGCCGCAGTTCGCGTTGTCGCTCCGGGTGTTGGCGCAGAAGCGCGCGCCCGCGCCCGCGTCTCCGCCGCCGCAGGTCGCGAGGCCCGCGCCGCACTCCAGCGCGCACTGTCCCGCGGCGCAGACGAGCCCCGCGCCGCAGGCCGCGCCGCACGCGCCGCAGTGGGCGCGGTCGGTCTGCACGTCGACGCAGCGGCCGGCGCAGACGGTCTGTCCGGGCGGGCACGCCGTGGCGCAGCGCCCCGCGACGCAGGCCTCGTGGTTCTGGCACCGCGTGCCGCAGGCGCCGCAGTGGTTGCGGTCGGTCTGGGGGTTGGTGCACACGCCGCTGCAGCGGGTCTCCTCGGTCGCGCAGGGCGCGTCGATGCCGCCCGCGTCGATCGCCCCCACCAGCGTCGAGCCGTTGCTCCCGCACGCAGCGAGCGCCGCGCCCAGGATCACCCATCGGGTTCATCGAAGCATTCGCGATCCTCCTTCAGGCCGAGGCGCTCAGTGCGCCCCACAGAAATTGTCGATGTGCTCGAGCACGGCCTCTTCGGACTCGTAGAGCACGAAGCCCCCGCCCGGGAACTCGAAGTTGCGCACGAGGTGGGCGTTGGCGAGCCCCTCGACCTGGTAGCGCGGCGTGCGGTCGTCGGACTGTCCGCGGATGTTCAAGATGGGGATGGTCGAGCGGCGGATGGCGTCGAAGTAGTTCTCGTCGAAGCCCGAGATCATCCCGACCCCCGCGACGTGGCCGACGAGGTTGGCGTTCATGAAGTGCAGCAGCCCCACGGCGCCGCGGTCGTGGCCGATCACGTAGATCGCGCTGGAGCGCACCCGCACGTACTGCATCGTGGTCTCGAAGACCCGCCGCGCGTCCTCGTGGGCCCACTCGCCGCGCAGGCCGATCGAGGGGCACACGATGAGCGCGTCGGGCATGCGCCGCGCGAGCAGCCAGCACGGGAGCTTCTGCGACCCGCCGAGCCCGTGCAGGAACACCACCGCCCGCCCCGCGCGCCCCTCGGGCGGGGGGTTGAACACCAGGGTGTGAAAGGTCGACGGGGAGTTCATCCCGAGCAGGTTGGGGAGCATCGGGGTGGGCACCGGGCCGAAGTCCGGGTCCTGCCGCATGCGGCGGTAGGCGCTGCGCATGTAGGGCTTCGCGCGCGACACGTCGGGGCGGTAGTGCGCGCCCACGTCGCCGAAGGCCACGAAGGTCATCATCCCGAGGTCCATCTCGTCGGCGAGGCGCCCGAGGAACGACCCCGCGACCTCGTCGGGCAGGCGGTAGAGCGCCCCGGCGGAGGTGGGGAAGCTCCGCATCTGGCGCAGGCCCACGAAGAGCAGCAGCAGCGCGAAGCCCAGGCCCAGGGCCACCCGCGAGCGCTGAGCGTAGGTGCTCAGCCAGAACATCCCGAGGTCGATGAGCACGAACACGAGCAGGCCGAACCAGCCCCACCCCGTGGCCCCTCCGCGGGCGAGCAGCGAGGCTGCGTAGATGCTCACGGGAATGCCCAGAAGCCCCAGGATGGACAAGAAGCTCTTCACGGCGACGGACTCCCTCGCAAGGCCGGCACGGTAACAGAGCCGACACCGGGGTGGGCAACATCGCGGCTTGCGCTGTGGTAGCGTCCGCGCGGCCAAAGCCTCTCCCGATCCCTCCGAAGCGGGTGCGTCTGGTGCGTCTGCCCGTCACGAGTGGCCCTCGGGAGACGATGCGCGGCGAAAGGATCGGAGAGAGACAATGCCCGGCGAGAACGTGCTGACCACGGTCGGCAGCATGCAGGTCCAGAGCGAGGTCCTGCGCAAGTGGGTCGCCGACGCGGCGAAGATGACCCGCCCTGATCACGTCGTCTGGTGCGACGGGTCTGAGAAGGAGCGAGACATCCTCACCGCCGAGGCGGTCGAGGCGGGGATCCTCATCCCCCTCAACCAGGAGAAGCGCCCGGGGTGCTACCTGCACCGCTCGAACCCCAACGACGTGGCGCGGGTCGAGCACCTGACCTTCATCTGCACCCCCACGAAGGAGGGCGCGGGGCCCACCAACAACTGGATGGCCCCCGAGGAGGGCTACGCCAAGCTCTCGAAGCTCTTCGAGGGGTCCATGGAAGGCCGCACGATGTACGTGATCCCGTACGTCATGGGCCCCGCGGGCTCGCCCTACGCGAAGATCGGCGTCGAGATCACCGACTCGATCTACGTCGTGCTCAACATGCGGATCATGACCCGCATGGGGAAGGTCGCCCTCGACATGCTGGGCGCCGGCGCGGACTTCAACCGCGGCCTGCACTGCACCCTCGACGTGAACCCCGAGCGTCGGTTCATCTGTCACTTCCCGCAAGACAACACCATCTGGTCGGTGGGCTCGGGCTACGGCGGCAACGTGCTGCTGGGCAAGAAGTGCCTCGCGCTGCGCATCGGGAGCTACCTCGGGCGCAACGAGTCGTGGCTCGCGGAGCACATGCTCATCCTCGGGGTGGAGTCGCCCAGCGGCGAGACCACCTACGTCGCGGCGGCGTTCCCGAGCGCGTGCGGCAAGACCAACTTCGCCATGATGATCCCCCCCGCGCGCTTCGAGGGGTGGAAGATCTGGACCGTGGGCGACGACATCGCCTGGATGCGCGTGGGCCCCGACGGACGGCTCTGGGCGATCAACCCCGAGAGCGGGTACTTCGGCGTGGCGCCGGGCACCAGCATGAAGTCCAACCCCAACGCCATGATCTCCGTGCGCAAGAACACCCTGTTCACCAACGTCGCCCTCACCAAGGACGGCGACATCTGGTGGGAGGGCATGGACGGCGAGGTCCCCGAGGAGCTCACCGACTGGCAGGGGCGCCCCTGGAAGAAGGGCTCGGGCGAGAAGGCCGCGCACCCCAACGCGCGCTTCACCGCGCCGATGGAGAACAACCCCGCGCTCTCGAAGAACGCCAACGACCCGCAGGGCGTGCCGATCTCCGCGATCATCTTCGGCGGCCGCCGCGCCACCACCGTGCCCCTGGTGATGCAGTCGTTCAACTGGACCCACGGGGTCTACCTCGGCGCCACCATGGGCAGCGAGACCACCGCCGCGGCCACGGGCAAGGTGGGGATCGTGCGCCGTGACCCCATGGCCATGCTGCCCTTCTGCGGCTACGACATGGGCGACTACTTCAACCACTGGCTGGAGATGCAGCAGCACATCGCCAACCCCCCGAAGATCTTTCAGGTGAACTGGTTCCGCCAGGGCGCCAAGGGCGAGTACCTCTGGCCGGGCTTCGGCGAGAACATGCGCGTGCTCAAGTGGGTCATCGACCGCGCGCACGGCCGGGTGGGCGCGCAGGAGACCCCGCTGGGGTGGGTCCCCAAGGCGGGCCACCTCGACCTGTCGGGCCTCGATGTCTCCATCGACCAGGTGAACGCCGCCACGGCGATCAACCTCGACGAGTGGCGCCAGGAGTTCGAGTCGCAGGGTGAGCTCTTCGAGAAGCTCAGCGCCACCCTCCCCGCCGCCCTCGGGCTGCAGCGCAAGCTGCTGATGTCCCGGATCTGACCCCCCGGACGGGAACTTGGGTCGACCCAAGTTCTCTCCCCACACCCTCGCTACGCCGCCTTCGGGGTCCTTCGCGGGCGGCGGGCGAGGTGTCGGGTCATCCCGTAGAGCACCCCCAGCGCCAGCACCAGGATCCCCGCGGCCGCGATGCGCTTGCGCCGCTGCCGCGCGCGCACGAACTCCTCGTGCGACACGCTCTCGATCTGCGCGCGGGCGCGGGCGTTGTTGGGGTCCACCCGCAGCACCGCGCGGTAGAGCTCGGGGTCACCCACGCCCCGCCCGAGCGCGCGCTCGGCCTCGATGAAGAGAATCGCCCCGCGGATCTCCCGCGACCGCGCCCCCTCGGGGTCGACCCACAGCGCGAGGCGCCACACCGACTGCGCGCGCGCGGCGTCGCGCTGCTCCAACAAGCGCGCGTGGGTGATGAGCGCGTCGATCATCTCCGTGCGCCGCGCGAAGGTGGGCATGCGCGCGAGCACGAAGCGAAAGTGCCCGAGGGCCTCGTCGTGACGGCCCCCGCGGGCGGCGGCGAGTCCCTGGTCGAGGCGGCGGGTGACCTCGGCCTCGCGGCGGCGGTCGCTGGCGGCGTAGAGCTCGCGGGCGACGCGCTCCCAGCCCCACTCGGCGGGCGGGTCGTGGCCCTCGTAGACCTCGTAGGCGTCGCGCAGCGCGTTGCGCGCCAGGGACCCGTACGCGTTGGTGCTCTGCCGCGCGGCGTCGCGCACCTGCGCGCGCTCGTTGTTCACGAAGCTCACCACGACCTGCATCGCGTCGGGCTGGCGGGTGTCGCCGTAGGCCCGGAGGACCTCGGCGAGCAGGGCGTTGTCGCGGAGCTGCACGGTCTCGCCTGGGGTCACCCGGCGGATGCTCTCGCGCACCTGTCGCAGAAAGATCCGCATGGCGGGGGTGGGCGCGCGAAAGCCGATGACCGCGGGGAGGATGTACTCCTTCACCTGGTCCCGAACGAGGCGGCCGACCTCCTGGCGCAGCACGCCGTCGTAGTTGGCCGCGAGGGCGAGGAGCGCGCGGCCGCCCTCGACGGAGGGTTCGCGCGCGAGGCCCCGGGCGAGCACGATGCGCTCGATGTAGCGGTCGAGGTCGGGCGTGCGCGGCGCCGCGAGGGTCACCGCGAGCAGGTCGTAGGTCGCGTTGGGGCGGTTGCCCGTGGCCGCACGGATCGCGCGGATCACCTGGATGCGCATCTGCAGGGGCTCGAAGCGCCACCGGGCCAGCAGGCGCTCGCGCACGGCGGGGACGTCGTCTCGCTCGATGCTGGCGATGATCTCCTCGGCCGCGGTGCGGCGGCGGGCGGCGGTGCCGTCGGTGAGACGTCCCAGGAGCGCGTCGAGCTCTCGGGCGCTGCGGCCGGTGCCCTCTTCGCCCGCGGGGGCGGCGGGCGGGGGGGGCTGCGCGTGGGCCGACGCCCCGAGAAGGCTCAGGGTGAGGGCCGCCGCGGCGAGGGTCACTCCACGATGCGAAAGTCGACGAACTCGCCCGTGTAGCCCCGCCATCGCGTGTCCACCCGATCTACCCGGGCCGCGCTGGGCCCGTGCTGCACCCAGAGTTGAAACTCCTTGAGGGAGTCCTCCTCGCCCTCGACGGTCACCTCCACGGCGCCGTCGCCCTGGTTGCGGACCCACCCCGTGAGGCCCAACCGCTTCGCCTCACGCTGCGTCGCAGAGCGAAAAAACACGCCCTGGACCTTTCCTCGCACCACGCAGTGGAGCTGCTTCGCCATGGTGTCACATCACCGTTCGCGCGCCCTGCGCGCCCGCCGCGTCGGTATCACCGCCCGCGGGGGCTTCGCAACTTCACGGCGCCGCGGAGGGGCGTGGGACCCCGCGTGCCACGACGCCCACCGCGCGCATCGCGCCCGCGCCAGGCTGGAGGAAATAGATCACACGGTCGTCGTAGTCGCCGCCCTGTCCGAACGCGAGAGCGCGCACGCCGTCGGCGGACTCGTAGATCACCGAGAGCTGCGTGCCGTCCCAGCGCAGGAGCCGCGAGGCCGCGGGGGTGGGTCGCTCGTCGGCCACCCAGAGGTTGCCGCACGTATCCACCGCGAGCCCCGTGATGGTGTCGGTGCCGGCGAACACGGGCGTCGGCGTGCCCACCCCGCCGTCATCACCGTCGAGGTTCACCCGAAACACCCCCGCCGAGCCGCCCACGTAGAGCACCCGCCCGGTGGCATCAAAGGCCAGCGCGCGCGGCGCGGCCACCCCGCGGACCACCCCCTCGGGCATCGAGGGATCCCCCACGGCGAAGCGGAACACGGTGTTCGCCGTGCGGTCGCTGTACCACGCCGTGCCGTCGGGGTTGATCGCGAGGCCATCGACGCGCCCGGTGGGCGACCAGCGCATGGTGGGAGGGGTCGAGCCGCCAGGCTCTAGCACCCACAGGGTCCCCCGCACGGAGCCCGCGTCGGTGAGCGCCGAGGTGGCGAAGACCAGCTGTCCGCTGCGGGTGAAGCGCAGGGCGGTGACCTCGGCCATGGCGTCCATCACCAGGGTCATGGCCGAGCCGCCGCGGGCCGCGAGGTTGATGCGGTTGCCCGCGGTGAGGGCGACGTTGCCGCGGCCGTCGAAGGCGAGGTCGCGGGCGCCCGACTCGACGTTGAACACCGGCATCGCGGGCACGCGGCCCGTGGGGACCATCGCGCAGAGGTCCACGTCGGTGGGCGCGGCGGGCACGTCGCGCAGCGACGCGTCGACGACATCCGTGGCGGTCACCACGTCTTGCGACCCCGCGTCGAGGTCTCCGACGTCGGCGAGGGCGGCGTCCTTCGGCGCGGTGATGTCGCTGGCGCTGACATCGGCGCTCCCGTCGCGCGGCGGGTTGAGACGGTCTTCGGGAAAGCAGCCCGACAGCGCGGAGATCAATACGCCCGTGGCGAACCCGTGGGAGAGCCTCATTGCGCGGAGAGTCGTCTGAGTGCGCGCCGACGGTCAAGCCGCACGCGCTGGAGACTCGCGGTCCCGCGTGGCATGGTTCGCAGCCGTGAGCCCTCTGAGGCACCTCCCCGCCCTCTGCCTCGCCCTCGGCTGCGCGGGTGAAACCGTGGTCTACGACGCCCCCGACGGCGCGGCGTGGCGCGAGGGCCGCGCGCAGTGGTCCGCGCCCGACGCGGGCGCCCCCCTGGCCTTCGTCACCAACAGCCGCGGGAACACCGTCTCGGTGCTCGACCTCAGCGCCCGCCGGGTGCTGACCACGGTGCCCGTGCCGGTGATCCCGCTGGCCGAGAACGGCCCGCACCACCTCGCCGTGGATGTCGCCCGGGGCGTGATCTACACCCCCCTCTCGATGCCCGCGCCGGTGAACGTCCCGGGGCCCCACGGCGACCACGGCAACGCCTTCGTCAACGGCATCTTCGTGAAGCGCGACCTGCGCACCCTGCGCCTGCTCGGGCAGGTCGAGGTCGACCCCAACCCCGGGGACATGATCCTCTCCCACGACCGCCGCCGCGCGTACGTGTCGCACTTCGACATGGCGCGGGCGCTGGCCAACGTGGGGCACCGCCCCTCGCAGCTCTCCAACGTCATCGAGATCGACGTCGAGCGCATGGTGACGCTGCGCCGCATCCCCACCTGCGTCGCCGCGCACGGCATGGCCCTCAGCGCCGATGACCAGACGCTCTACATCGCCTGCACCGGCGACG
>JBILLI010000250.1:0-9797 GCA_044376155.1 Polyangiales bacterium | reverse complement strand
CGTCAGCGCGCCCCCGAGCCTGCGCGCGACGCGCGGCGCCATGGCGAACCACTCCGAGCGCCCGGTGTCGGCGTTGCCGCGGGAGGTCATCGCCGTCGGGGCGTCCACCGGCGGTCCGGCGGTGATCACCACGCTGCTGCGAGGGCTGGGCGCGGGCTTCAGCACGCCGGTCCTGGTGACGCAGCACATGCAGTCCCAGCACATTCGGTATTTCATCGAGCTCCTGCGCAGCCAGACGGGGCGTGACGTGCGCCTCGCGGCGGACGGAGAGGCGCTCGAGCCCGGGAGGACGTACGTCGCGGGAGGCCCCGGCCACCTGACCGTGGCGCGGCGCGAGGGGCGCCTGCGCGTGCGGATCGACGACGGCCCCGAGGAGCACCACGTGAAGCCCGCCGTCGACCCGCTGTTCCGCTCGGTCGCCGAGGAGTGCGGGGCCGCGGCGGTGGGCGTGGTGATCAGCGGCATGGGAAGCGACGGCGCGCAGGGCGCGCTGGCGATGCGACAGCGGGGCGCGGTGGTGATCGCGCAGGACGAGGCGACCAGCGCGGTCTGGGGCATGCCCGGGGCCACGGTGATCGCAGGCGCGGCCGATGTCGTCGCGCCCGCGAAGGACCTCGCGGACTGGGTGAAACGGGCGACACAGGGGAGCGCGGCCAACAGCGCTCAGGGACGACGATGAGCGACACGACGGCGCATTCAGACCGGGACCCAGAGGCCTTCGAGATCTTCGTGGAGGAGTCCTTCGAGGGGCTCGCGCGGGTGGAATCGCTGCTGTTGAGCGCCGAGGCGGGCGAGCCGCCGCGGGACATGCTCACGGTGATGTTCCGTGACCTGCACACGATCAAGGGCACGGCGTCGTTCCTCGACCTGCCGCGCATCACCAGCCTCGCCCACGCCGCCGAGGACCTCATGGCGCGCATGCGCGATGGGGTGCTCGCGCCCGACCGCGAGATCAGCGGGATGCTCCTGCGGGTGGTCGACGTGCTCCGCACGATGATCACCGAGGCCCGGGCGACCGGCGAGGAGGCCCACGGCGACGCCGAGGGGCTCACGGCGAAGCTCCGCGAGCGCCTCGACCGCCCCGCGCCGCGCCCGCGCTCGAACGCGCCGCGCACGTCGCAGCGCGCGGCCCCGCCGCCTGCAGTGCCTTCGGCCGCACCGGCCGCGACAACGATTCGTCGCACCGTCATGCCACACCCCTCGCCCCAGCCCGAGCCTCCGCGCTCGCCCGAGCCTCCGCGGAGCCCCGGGCGCGACGGCGGCGCCGAGGCGGCGGCGCCCAGCGGTCGTCGAGACCCCGTGGACGGCAGCCTGCGCGTGAACGTCGCGGTGCTCGACCGGCTGATGAACCTGATGGAGGAGCTCGTGCTCGCGCGCAACCAGATGGTCGCGCTCTCCAAGAGCGCCGGCGATGGCGCGGCGATGGCCGCGGCGCAGCGGCTCAGCAACGTCACCTCCGACCTGCAGGAGCAGGTCATGCGCACCCGCATGCAGCCCGTGGCGCGGGTGTTCGAGAAGATCCCGCGCATGGTCCGCGACCTCTGCGAGGTCACCGGCAAGCGCGCGGTGTGTGAGGTCGAAGACAACGGCACGGAGATCGACAAGGCCATCGTCGAGGCCGTGCGCGACCCGGTCATGCACATCGTTCGCAACGCGATGGACCACGGCATCGAGAGCCCCGAGCAGCGCGTGGCGCGGGGCAAGTCCGAGGTCGGCCTGCTCTGCGTGCGCGCCGCGCACCAGGGCGGGATGGTCGTCATCGAGGTCGAGGACGACGGCGGCGGCATCGACGCCGAGCGCGTGCGCAAGATCGCCGTGCAGCGCGGGGTGATCACCCAGGCCCAGAGCGACCGGCTCACCGAGCGCGAGGCCGTGGAGCTGATCTTTCGCCCGGGCTTCTCGACCGCCGCCGCGGTGACGAGCATCTCGGGCCGCGGCGTGGGCATGGACGTGGTGCGCACGCAGGTGGAGCGCGCCGGGGGACAGGTCGAGATCGACTCGGCGGTCGGCCGCGGCAGCACCATCCGCCTGAAGCTGCCGCTCACCCTCGCGATCTTCCCCGCGCTGCTCGTGCGCAGCTGCGGCCAGCGCTTCGCGATCCCGCAGGTGAACCTCCTGGAGCTCGTCTACGTCGACGAGGAGCAGCGCGCGCGCACCGTCGAGCGGGTGCGTGGTGCCGACGTGATCCGCCTCCGCGGCGACGTGCTCCCGCTGCTCTACCTCGACGAGGTGCTGGGGCGCACCCGCTCCGTGGCGGCGGAGTTCTACGTCGTCATCGTGTCGGTCAGCGCCCGGCGCTACGGCCTGGTGGTGGACCGCATCGATGACACCGAGGAGATCGTGATCAAGACCCTGCACGGGCAACTCAAGCGCCTCTCCTGCTACGCCGGGGCCACCGTCATCGGCGACGGCAGCGTGGCGCTGATCCTCGACGTGGCGGGCGTGGCGCAGCAGGCCGGGCTCGACGTGGCCAGCGGCGGCGGCGGTGACTATGAGGCCGATCGCGGCGTCGCGCCCGGCGAGACCCAGACGCTGGTGGTGGCGCGCATCGGCGCCAACGCCCAGGTCGCCGTGCCCCTCTCGCTCGTCGCGCGGCTCGAGGAGGTCGAGCGTCGCCTCATCGAGCGCGTCGCGGGTGAAGAGCTCTTGCAGTACCGCGGCGAGGTCATGCCCGTGGTCCGACCCGAGGACGTGCTGCCGCTCGGCCGCCCGGGCGAGGGCCACGAGCTGCAGCGGCTCATCGTCTTCGAGTTCGCCGAGAAGGCCGCGCTCGCCGTCGACGAGATCGTCGACATCATCGACGCCCCGCTGCACGCCGACGACGCCGACGTCGCCGCCCCCATGACCCTCGGGCGGGTGCCCGTGCTCGGCCGCACGACCACCCTGCTCGACCCCTACGCGATCTTCCAGTCGCGCTGCCCGCGGGTCGTGCTGGAGCGCTCGCAGCGCGCCCGCCGCGTGCGGGTGGTGCTGGTCGACGACTCGTCGGCGATGCGGGCCGCGACCAGCGCGTGGCTCCGCGCCCGCGGCGTCGACGCCCTGGAGTTCTCCGCCGGGCAAGAGGCCCTGTGGCACCTGCGCACCCACGGCACGCACCGCATCGACGCCGTGGTGACCGATTTCGTGATGCCCGACCTGGACGGGGCGGCGTTCACCGAGTCCCTGCGGCGCGAGGGGGTGCAGCTCCCGGTGTTCATCTGGACCCACAGCAGCGACCCCAAGACCGAGGCCGCCGCGATGCGCGCGGGGGCAAGCGCGTGTGTGCTCAAGAGCCAGCGCGAGACCCTGCTGGAGCTGCTCCGCGGCCTGATGAACCGTTCGATGTCGGCAAGGGCGGCGTGAGGAGGATGGGATGAAGCACGAAGACCGCGCGGGCGCCGCGCACGATGACGCGCAGTGGGCGACCTTTCACATCGGCGACGAGCTCTTCGCGCTGAACGTCGCCGACGTGCAAGAGGTGGTGATGCAGCAGCCCCTGACGCCCGTGCCGCTCGCGCCGGAGCACATCGTCGGGCTGCTCAACCTCCGGGGTCAGGTGATGCCGGCGGTGGACCTGCGCCGCTGCCTCGCGCTCCCGCCCACCCCGGCCCCGCCCAGCGCGAAGCTCCTGGTGCTGAAGACCACCGACGGCCCGACGAGCGTGCTCGTCGACGAGATCGGTGACGTGCTGACGCTGCCCGCCGCCGGCTGGCGCCCGGCGCCCGACACCATCGCCGCGAGCCATCGCCGCGCGGTGACCGGGATCTACGCCAGCGAGGGTCGCATCGTGGTGGGCCTCAACGTCGAGGCACTCCTCGACGAGCCCCGCGGCAGCCGTTCGAGCCGCGGGAGCGGGTGACGCATGACCAGCCGATCCTCGGTCTTGCGACCCCCGCCCACCTTCGGCTCGGCCTCGCGGCGGACCGAGGTGCGCGCGCCGTCGCTGTCGTGGGGCCTCGTGCGGACCTTCATGCAGCAGCGCTGCGGCGTCGTGCTCGAGAGCGATCAGGAGTACCTGCTGGAATCGCGGCTCCACGACGTCGCCACCGCGTCGGGCTTTCGGGGCGTCACGGAGTTCGTCGCCGAGGCCACGCGCCACGGCGGCGCCCCCGCCCTCGCCGAGCGCCTGGTGGACGCGCTCACCACGCACGAGACGAGCTTCTTTCGCGACCGGGCGTTCTGGACGGTGCTGGAGCAGAAGGTGCTCCCAGAGCTCCTCGCGGGGCACCTGCGCGACGGCGGCGACCTCAAGGTGTGGTCCGCCGCGTGCTCCACCGGGCAGGAGGCGTACTCGCTCCTCATGCTCCTCGATGAGAGCTTTCCGCAGCTCGCGCCGCGCGTGCGCGTCGTCGCCAGCGACATCGCCGAGCTCACCGTGCGCCGCGCCGCCGCGGGGGTGTTCTCGGAGCTCGAGCTGCAGCGCGGGGTCTCGCCCGCGCGCCGCGATCGCTTCTTCGAGCGCGAGGCCGACGGCTACCGCGTGCGCGCGTCGCTCCGCGCCCGCGTCGAGTTCCGCGCCCACAACCTCCTTGCGCCGCTGCCGCCCGTCACGGGCTGCCACATCGCGATGTGCCGTAACGTGCTGATCTACTTCGAGGAGGCCCAGCGCCTCGCGGCCCTGCGCTGCCTCGCGTCGTCTCTCCTGCCGGGCACCTTCGTGGGCGTCGGCAGCACCGAGCTCATTCGCGCGGAGCAGGTCGCGCCGGGGTGGTATCGCGCGCCGCACCCCCGCGCGGCGAAGTAACATGCCGCTCGATGAGCTACCTCTTCGAGGGTGATGAGCACCTGGCCCTGCGGGCGCAGGTTCGACGGTGGGCCGAGCGCGAGGTCGCGCCCCACGCGCTTGCATGGGAAGAGGCCGAGGAATTTCCCCGCGCCCTCTACGCCCGCGCCGCCGAGGCCGGCGTGCTCGGGCTGAGCTACCCCGAGGAGCTCGGCGGGGCCGGCGGAGACCTGTCCCACGCGGTTGTCGCGGCAGAGGAGATGATCCTCGCCGGGCGCTCCGTCGGGGTCACCGTGGGCCTCGGCAGCCACGCCATCGCGCTGCCGCCCATCCTCCGCGCGGGCACCGATGCGCAGCGCGCGCGCTGGGTGCCGCCGGTGCTGCGGGGCGAGCGCATCGCGGCCCTCGCCGTCACCGAGCCCGGCGGCGGGAGCGACGTCGCCGCGCTCCGCACCCGCGCGCGTCGAGACGGGGATCACTACATCGTCGACGGCGCCAAGACCTTCATCACCTCCGGCGCCCGCGCCGACCTCGTCACCGTCGCGGTGCGCACGGGCGAAGCGGGGCACGGCGGCATCTCGATGCTGGTGGTGGAGGCCGGCACGCCGGGCTTCACGGTCGGGCGTCGGCTCAAGAAGATGGGCTGGTGGGCCAGCGACACTGCGGAGCTCTTCTTCGACGGCTGCCGCGTGCCCGTCGAGAACCTCGTGGGCGAGGAGGGCGCGGGCTTCATCGCGATCATGCAGAACTTCGTCACCGAGCGCGTGCTGCTCGCGGCCCAGTGCGTGGCCATCGCGACGCTCGCGCTGCAGGAGTCGGCGAGGTACGCCCGCGAGCGTTCGGCCTTCGGGCGACCCATCGCGGGGTTCCAGGTGATCCGCCACAAGCTCGCCGACATGACCACGCGTCTCGCGGCGGCGCGGGCGCTCACCGGCGAAGTCGTGCAGCGCGCGCTGCGTGGGGACGCCGACCCGAGCCTCGCCGCGATGGCCAAGAACGCCGCCACGGACATGTGCTCGTCGGTGTGCGACGACGCCGTGCAGATCCACGGCGGCAACGGGTACATGCGCGAGTACGTGGTCGAGCGGCTCTACCGCGACGCGCGGCTCTTCCCCATCGGCGGCGGCACGCGCGAGATCATGAACGAGATCATCGCGAAGTCTCAGGGCTACTGAGGCCCGCGAGGGTCGCCAGCGCCACCGCCCCGCCCGCCGCGAAGACCGCCCCGGCCGGCGCCCGCACCACCACTGCCAGCGGGATCAGCGCCAGGCCCAGCGCGCCCGCCGCGCGTGACAGGCGACTCCGCGTCGCCACCGCCCCCACCAGCGCGCCGACGGGTCCGAGCACCGACAGCGCCACCGCCCACGACGACATCCGCGCGCCGACGAGCGCCAACGCGCACGCCGCCGCGACGGCGATCCCTCCGAGCGCCGCGAGCCTCGCCTCGACCGCGTCGCGCCCGAGCCGCGCGGAGAGCCACAGCGCCACCCCGCTCGCGCCCGCCGCGCCCAGCCACTGCCCCCGGGACGAGCGACGCGCGGGCACGCGGAGCTCAAAGGCCTCCGACGCACCGCGGTCCACGCAGACGCGCTCGTCGACGTCGAGCCCCGGGCACCGCCACCCCTCGGGCTGCGCGTCGGACCACGCCCGCGGCATCGCGATCACCCTCTGCGCGCCGGGCGAACCCGGGGGTGGCCAGCGCAGGCTGAAGGCCCGGGGTGTCACGGCCTCGCGCTCGATGCGGGCGACCACGCGCCGGGCGCCGGGGCCCGGGAGTCGGGTGACGCAGCCGCGGAGGTCGCAGCGGACGGTCAGCGCGGTGCCGGTGGCTGCGTCCCACACCCGCGGTGCGCTTCGGACGGTGGCGGCGGCGGGCAGCACCGCGTCGCGGTCGGCGCTGGCGTCGTAGTGCGCGCGGATCACCACCACCTCGCGCAGCGGCGCCTCGTCGACCAGGGACCACTCCTCGAAGACCGCCGCGGCGCGCAGCAGGCCCGGCGCGAGCATCGCGACGTTCATCGTCGGCGGTACTACCATCGCGGGGGATTGCATGTCCGGGCCATCCAATGCAGGGAGGATTGGATGCGTGACCCGAACGAGATCCCCGGGGCCGATCTCCCGTCGCTCGACAGCCTGCGGTGCTTCGTCGCGGCCGCGAGCGTGTTGAATTTCCGGGCCGCGAGCCGGGTGGTGGCCCTCACCCCGGCGGCGCTGGGCCAGCGCATTCGGGCGATGGAGGCGCAGCTCGGCGCGCCGCTGTTCACCCGCACCACGCGCAGCGTCGCGCTCACCCGCGCGGGCATGGAGCTTCTGCCCCGGGCGCGCGCGGCCCTCGACGCCGTCGCCGACTGCGTGCGCGCGGCCCGCGGCGGCCTCGCCCCCGCGCCCCAGGAGCTCGTCCTCGGCACCCGCTACGAGCTCGGTCTGAGCTGGATCGTGCCGCAGCTCGACGCCCTCAGCGCCGCGCTCCCGGCGGTCACCCTGCACCTCTACTTCGGCGACGGGGAGGACCTCCTGCTGCGCCTGCGCATGCGCGAGATCGACTGCGCGGTGACCTCGTCGCGCATCGCCGACCCGCGCCTCGCGACCGCGCAGCTCCACCGGGAGGACTACGCCTTCGTCGGCGCCGCCGCGCTGCTCCGCGAGCGCCCGTTCACCCGACCGTCCCACGCGTCGCAACACACCCTCCTCGACGCCGCCGCTGACCTCCCGTTGTTCCGCTACTGGCGCGACGCGCCCGGGGGAGGGGACCGGCTGCGCTTCGCCGCGGTCCGCCGCATCGGGACCATCGCCGCCATCGAGGCCCTCGTGCGCCAGGGCCGCGGGGTCGCGGTGCTGCCGCGGTACCTCGTCGCGCCCGCGCTGCGTCGCGGCGCCCTGCGGGTGATCCTGCCGTCGGTGAAGCCCGTGCCCGACGCGTTCCGGCTGGTGTTTCGCGAGGGCGACCCCCGGGAGGCGCTCTTCGAGGCCCTCGCGGCCGCGATGCGCCTCGTGCCGCTGTGCTAATCGGCTCGGCATGGGCCGCGACCTCGACGACCTCGACGAGTTCCCGGCGGAGCACGACCCCGTGGTCCGCATGCCCCGCCGCATGGCCGTGTCGGCGCCGTCACCGCCGGGGATCTCTCTTCGCGTGGTCACGCTCGTCGGGGTCGGCGGCGCCGCGCTTGGCGCCGCGCTCGGCGCCATGGGCATCGGCATCGTCGTGGCCACGGTTCCGCCCCCTTCGCCTCCAGGCCCCGTCGCCGTCGTCGCCCCGCCCGTGGACGCGGGCCCGCCGCCGAGCTTCGAGCTCCGCGCCGACGCCTCGGTGCTGCCCCCGCCGGTGCAGGGCGCCGCGGAGTTCGAGCTCGTACAGCAGGCCATCGGCCGCGGACGCACCCTCGCGATGACCCTGGCCGCGGTCGGCGTCGAGCGCGCCGATGCGCCGGGGATCATCCGCGCGCTGCGGGGCCTCGTGCCCATGCGCTCGCTGCGCCCCAGCGACCGCGTGGTGGCGCTGCGCGAGCCCACCTCGCACGCCCTGCTGCGGGTCGAGTTTCGCCGCAGCGCGACGGAGGTCTGGGCCGCGCTGCGCAGCACCGATGGGCGCTGGTACGGCGAGGCCCTGCGCCTCGTGGCCTCGACCGCGCGGGTCAGCGCGGGGTTTCGCGTGCAGGGCGACATCGAGCAGTCGTTTCGGGGTGCGGGCCTCTACCCCGAGGCCCTCCCGCTGCTCGCGCAGGCCCTCGTCGTCATGGATCTCCCGCCGCGGCTCGTGGGGGGTGACATCGTGCGCCTCGTGCTCGAAGAGGAGCGCCTCAACGACGCCCACCAACGCTACGGGCAGCTCCTCGCGGTCGACCTCCGCGGCCCCCGGGTGCGCCGCCGCGGCATCTGGAGCGAGGCCGCGCGCGACTGGTTCGACCCCGATGGGTTCACCGCCGAGCGCGGCGCGTTGCGTTCTCCCGTGCCCGGCGCGCGGGTCGGCGCGGGCTTTCAACCTCGTCGGGTGCACCCGGTGTCCCACGCCCCGCGGCCGCACCTCGGCCTCGACCTCGTGGCCCCCGCGGGCACACCCGTGCTCGCGCCCGCCGCGGGGATCGTGCGGCACGCGGCCTTCGATCCAGCCTCGGGCAACCTCGTGCGGCTCGAGCACCCGACCTTGTTCGTGCAGACCGGCTACGCCCACCTCGCGCGCTTCGCCCCCGGGGTGCGCGTGGGCGCGCGGGTGCGGCAGGGGACGGTCCTCGGGTACGTCGGCAGCACCGGGCACAGCCGCGCGCCCCACCTCCACCTCACCGTGCGGCGACGCGGCGCGCTGATCGATCCCGCCGAGGTCTTCGCCGCCCGCCGCCCCATCGCGGCCTCGATGCGGCAGGGCTTCGCCGCCATCGCGTCGAACCTCGGCGCGGCGCTCGATCAGGTTCGGGTCGACGGCGAGGCCCTGGTGGTGACCCCCGCGCCCCCGGCGCCCCTCGCGCCCCCGGCCGGCTCTCCGGCGCCGCTGCCCGACCCCGAGGGGGAAGAGACCGAAGTGCTGTGGTGAGGCGCTGGGGGACCCTTCACGCCGCCTGCGATGAGGTACTAGTCTCCGCGCCCGCTTCGCTGACCTACTGACCCGAGGACGCATGAACCGCTCGTCGAGCGACCGCATGGTCGCCTACCTCGTCGCCTTGACCGCCGCCGTGCTGGTGGTCCTCTTCGGCCTGGATCGCTTCGGAATCTGGCAGCCGCACGAGATCCGCGTCGCGGAACTCGCGCGCGAGCTCAACGCGTCGGGGGTGGTGAACCTCGATCGCCCGCCCGCCGCGATCCGCGCGGTGGCGATGGGCTTTCGACTCGGCCGCGCGACCGAGCTGTGGGGGAGACTCCCCGGCGCGCTCCTGGCCCTCGCGGCGCTCGGGTCGCTCATGGCCGCGGCGCGCAACCTCGGTGACCGGCGCCTCTCGGCCTACGTGGGCATCGCCTACGCGACGCTGCCGCTGGTGTTCATGAACGCGCGGCAGATGTTCGGCGGCGGCCTCGCGCAGAGCGCGGCGACCCTGGCGCTCTCGGGGCTCTCCCTGGCCGTGTGGGGCCGCGGGGCGCGTTGGCGCAGCGCGGGCGCGGTGATCGG
>JBILLI010000248.1:0-9802 GCA_044376155.1 Polyangiales bacterium | reverse complement strand
AGCCGACGACGTACCCGGGGTGGGACGCGGTCCCCCTGCGGCTCTGTCGCTACCGCGTGTCGGACTCGTACAGCGGCGGGTCGCGCTGGGCCGACGTGATCCTCGCGAACGCCGAGCCCGCGCAGCTGGCGCGGTGGGTCGTGCAGGCCGCACAGGAGCGTCGCGGGCGCGTGCAGCGCAGCGACATCGACGCGATCTGCGACAACATCCTCGGGCAGAGCGGCGGGCAGTTCCCCGTGGCGGGCGTGGTCTACGAGGACATGGACGGCACCGGCCAGCGCATCTACCCCTTTCGCCACGGCGTCACGGTGCGCATCGAGGGCCTCGCCTTCGCCACGCGGGAGCAGCCCTCGGCGTCGCAGATGGCCGCGTACCGCAGCGGCGCCGTGGCCTACGTCGGCCGCTACGCGCGCATCGCGGGCACCCTGCCCGAGCACTGGACCGCCCTCACCGGCGAGCGCGTCGCCGCCGACCGCAGCGACTGGCCGGGCATCGCCGCCCGGGCCTACCGCGAGGCGTGGGGCAACGACCGCAACGCGCTCCTCGTCGCGTGGGCCCGTGCGAACCTCTGACGCGCGGCGCTCACTCCCCCGCGCGCGCGGCGGCGTGAAGGGTGAGTGACTCGCGCTGCAGCGCGGACCAGTACCGCTGCAGCCAGCCCCGCGCCCAGGTCGCCCCTGCGGGCACCTCCAGCCCGTGCCGCCAGACGCCCGCGGTCGACGTCGCGCGAACGTGCACCACCCGCGCGGGCACGAGGAAGTGGGTCGACCCGTCTCGCAGGCGCACCAGCACCTCCGACGTGGGCGAGAGCGCCCGGTCCAGGGCCAGCCCGATGCCCTCGGCCGACACGTCGAGGAGCTCACACGGAAGGGTCTCTCCCTGCACGCGCTCGACCCCTCGCGCCCCCACCGTCACCTCCCGCAGCAGCGTGAGCTGGACCTCCACCGGGCGCGGGGGCGGCAGTCGCAGCGCCGCGCGGCGGTTGAACTCGTCGAGCGCGGCGGGCGTCGACGGCGCGCATGCCGGGGCGAACACGTCGGGGCGCGACGAGGGCGCCCGCGGCGGGATGCAGCGCCAGAGGTCCCGCGCAAAGCGCGCACATCCGCGCGGGAGGATCGGCAGGGGCCCGTCGGCGCCGCGCAGCACCACCATCGAGGCGCTCGCGCGCGCGTCGCGGGGCGGGCCGAGGTCGCGAACGCTCGCGCTCACCAACGCGCGACCCCCCGCGGGCCCCTCGGGCGGGAGCAGCCGCACGGACTCGCCCGAGAGCACGAGGTCGTAGCGAGACACCTCGACGCCCGCCCGATGGACCACCGCAGGGCCCGCCAGGCGGGGCGACGAGACCGCGCCCTCGTCGTCATCGATGCCCCAGCGGCGCAAGGACTTCGTGATGTCGTGACTGTCCTCGAAGGCCCCGCGCGCCGAGGTCGCGGGCTCGGTGCGGTAGGGCACCCGACGCAGGCCGCGCGCGAGGTCGTCGACGACCGCCCCCGCGTCGCTGACCTCGACCTCCCAGCGACGCTCCGCGGTGCCGAGCACGAGGCGGCGTCCGACGACCCACGCGCAGGTCACGGCCTCGTGCAGAAGGTCGAACTCGCCGTCGTGCTCGCCGAAGGCGGCGGTCGCGCGGGACATCACGAAGAACACCCGGCGTGAGGTGACCCCGAGGATCCCGTGGGGAGACAGCATGCCCGCAGGGGCCTTCGCCTCCCACAGCGTCGCGCGCAGGGCCCCGTCGTCGAGGTGCGCGCGCAGCACGGCGTAGAGGCGCGGCGCCAGCGGTCCGCACAGCGTCAGGGTCGACTCGTCACCCGCGACCTCCACGCGCCGCCGCGACGGGTGCAGCGTGACGCGCTCCAGGCGTGACAGCGCGAGCTCCCGGCGCGCCTCGGGGCCGCTCCAGCGCGCGAGCCGCGACGGCTCGAAGCGCAGGTGGCGCTCGCTCAGCGAGACGATGCCGTCAGCGTCGAAGAACGCGTCGCGCCGCAGCACCGCGGGGCCGGCGAAGCGCGTCGCGGGGGATGGCGAGAGACGAGCGAGCGGGCGCGCCACGTCGGGCCGGGCGCGAACGGTGGGGACCATGAGACCTCCTCACCGCACCCATCGGCGCCCGCGCCGCGCTCGCGCATTGGGACGAACCCTGACCCGCGCGCCTTCTCGACCCGCACGTCAGCCCTCGCCGTGGTTCACCGCGGGCGGCGCCGATGGCGCGGTCAGACTCAGGGTCTCCTCGCGCCACGGCAGGGACACCCGAAAGCACGCGCCATTCCCCGGCGACGCGTCGAACTCGATGCGGCCGCCGAAGCGCTCGGTCACCAGGGTCCAGGTGATGTGCAGCCCGAGGCCCGTGCCCCCGCGCCCGCGGCGCGTGGTGAAGAAGGGGTCGAAGGCCCGCGCGGCGACGTCGTCGCTCATGCCGCGGCCGTGGTCCCGCACCGTGAGGGTGACGCCCTCGGCCGCGGCGACCAGGGAGACCTCGACGCGGCGCTCCCCCGGCGGGGCTGGGGCGCCGTGGTCCTCGGCGTAGCCGTGCACGACGGCGTTGACGACCAGGTTCGTCACCACCTGCTGCAGCTCGCTGGCCGCGAACGACACCCGCTGCGGCGCGTCGACCTCGGCCACCAGCCGCACGCCGTGCTGCTTCGCTGTGGGCGAGAGGCTCACGATCACCTCATCGAGCCACTCGCCGAGCATCGCCGGGCGCGTCTGCACCTGCGCGCGGTCGGCCGCCACCTGCTTGAACGACTGCAGCAGCTTCGCGGAGCGCTCGATGTTGCGCACCGTGAGCCCCGCGCCGTGGCGCATGCGCTCCAGCGCGGCGGTCATCGTCGCGCGCGAGAGCTTCTGCGCGTGGAACGACGTCTCCAGCTCCTGCAGCGCGCCCTCGAACACCGTGGCGGCGGTGAGCGCCGCGCCCAGGGGCGAGCTCACCTCGTGGGCCATGCCCGCCACCATCCCGCCCAGCGCGGCCATCTTCTGCTGCTGCACGAGCTGATCCTGCGTCGCGCGGAGCTCGGCCACGGTGGCCTCGAGCTCCCGGGCGCGCTCCTCCAGCGCGAGCTCCAGCGCGCGGCGCGCGGTGATGTCGGCGGCGAACCCGCCCACGCCCACCACGTCGCCCGCGGCGCCGTGCAGCGGGAACACCGTCTCCAGGAAGGTGTGCCGCCCGCCATCCAGGGTGAGCTCGAACTCCAGCGCCCGGGGCTCGCCCGTGGCGATGACCTCGTGCGTGACGGCGTCGACCGCCGACGACTCCTCGCCGAAGAGCACGGCGTCGGTGCGCCCGAGGATCTCCTCGGCGGGGCGGGCGATGAGTGTTGCGTGCTGGCGGTTGGAGAGCACGAAGCGCTGCGCGCGGTCCTTGGCGTAGATCGCCAGCGGGGTCTCTTCGATGAGCGCGCGCAGCAGGTCGTCTGACTCCCTGGGAGAGAGCGCGTTCGAGGTCGCGGTGAGCCCCGAGGGCCGCCGCCGCGGCGCGTCGTCGGTCACGTCAGCGCCCCCGCGGGAGGAGGTGCGCGAGGCCCACCCGGGTGAGCAGGTCGCGCTGCACCTCGTCGCACACCGCGTTCACCCGCGCGGCGCCGTCGAAGCCCGAGGGGTCGAGGGTCAGGCGCGCGGGCGCGTCGGGCGCGAGCGCCGCGACGATGAGGTCGGCCACGCGCTGCGGGTCGGGCGCCTCGCCCCGCGCCACCAGGTCGCGCAGCGAGGCCACGATCGCCGCGGGCACCGCCGCGAGGTCGCCGTAGGCCTCCGCCCGCGCCGGGTCGTCGGCGGCCACCAGCTTGTCGAGGATCGCCGTGCTCGGGAAGGTCCCGGGCTGCACGATCACGGTGCGCATCCCGAGGGCGTGGAGCTCGTAGCGCCAGGCCTCGGCGAGGGCCTCCTGCGCGGCCTTGGCGGCGTCGTACACCCCGAGGAAGGGCATGACCTCGCGCGCGTCGGTGCTGGTCACCCACACCACCGTGCCGCCGCCCGCGGCGCGCAGCTGCGGCATGAACGCGCGCATCACCCGCTGGGGGCCGAAGACGTTCACCTCGAACACCGCGCGGGTCGCGTCGGCGCTGAAGGTCTCGGTGATCCCCGCGGCGGCGACGCCGGCGTTGTGCACCAGGGCGTCGACGCCGCCGGCCCGCGCCACGAGGTCGGCGCCGCGGTCCACCGACGCGTCGGAGGTCACGTCGAGGGGCACGACCTGGACGTCGAGCGCTCGCAGCGCGTCGCGCGCGGGGGCGTTGCGCCCGTCGGGGTCGCGCATCGTCGCGAAGACCGTGTGACCCGCGCGGGCGAGGGCACACGCCGCGAGGTGGCCGAAGCCGCTGCTCGTGCCGGTCACGAGGACCCGGCGGACGTCAAGGGAAGTGCTCATGCTCTCTCTCGGGGCGGCGTGTGGGCATCGTCGAGGAACGAGCTCACGAGCGCAATGAAGTCCTGGGGGTCGAGGCGAAACGCGCCGAGGTAGGCGTCACGCAGGCGCAGCAGAGCCGCGGCGTCGGGGGGATCATCGCGGTCGAGACGCCGCGCGGTCATCTCCCACCCGTGGAACGCGCGCACGGCGCAGGGCGTCGCGAGCAGGGTGCGCAGGTCGCCGTGCCGCGGGTCTCGCGTGAGTCGCGCCCGCAGGTCGTCGACCGCGCGCGGCGGGCCCTCGACCACCTGCACGAAGCGCCCGCGGTCGAAGAGCAGCGCGCCGGTGATCCCGTCGCGCTCGTTGCGGCGGGCGCTCTCGCGCGCGATGGCGTCGATGTCGGCCTCGGGGGCCTCGCCGAGATAACAGCTGGTGTACGCCCACACCGTGAGGGCTTCGGCCGCGTCGCGGGCGCGTCGGACGTCGTCGTGGGCGCGGAGCTGCGCGGCGAGGCGCGCGCGGGCCTGCGTCGCGGTGAGCTCGGCCTTCGGCCAGTAGTCGTGCACGTCGGGCCGCGCGCGCAGGGGCCCCTCGGGCACGCGCCCCGGCTGCCCCGTGCGGATCACCACCCGCATCGCCGCGAGGGCGTCGCGCCCGTGCGCCCAGTCGATGAGAGCGAGCCCGGCCTCCTCGCTCTCCATCACCACGTCGATGATGGCCACGGCGATGTCGGCGCGGCGGGTGAGCACCGCGCGGGCCTCGGCCGCCGAGCGCGCGGTGAGCACCTCCAGCGGGCGCCCGTCGACCTCCTGCCCGTCGAAGGCCAGCGCCGACACCATCAGCACGGCGTCGTCGTCGTCGACGAGGAGCACCGGCCACGGCGGCCGCCGTGGCGGCGTCGGGGCCTCGACCTCGTCGTCGTGCAACCAGGACACCGGGTCATCGTCGCCAGGATCGCTCACGCTCAGCTCCGCACTTCTCACGCCGCGGCGAGGGGGGCAACCCATGCTTCCCCTACTAGAGTAGGGGTTTGCCCTGGATCGACTCTCCCGGCTCCACGGCGCCCGCGGTCGCCGCCCGCCGCGCGGCGAGGGCGCCATCGAGGCGCGCGACCAGCTCGTGGTGGTCCACGGGCTTTTCGAAGAACGCGACGGCGCCGCGGGAGAGGGCGTCGTGGGCTGCGCCCGTGCTGCCGTGGCCCGTGATCAAGATCACCGGGGTGGTGTCGCCGCGGTCACGCAGCCGCTCCAGCACCTCGATGCCGCCCACGCCAGGGAGGCGCAGGTCGAGCAGCACGCAGTGGGCGACGACGGGCCGCGGGGCGGAGAGGAAATCCACGGGGTCGCCGTGCTCCCGCACCTCGAAGCCCACGCCGCGAAGGAACCACGCCAGCGCCTCGCGCACGTCGTCGTCGTCCTCGACCACGACCACGGTGCCCCGCTCACCCATCGCTCCCTCCGAGCCCCTCGGGGAGGAAGACGTCGAAGCACGCCCCGCCCCCGGTCGGCGCGTGCAGGGTGAGGCGCCCGCGGTGCGCCTCCACGATCGAGCGGGCGATCGACAGCCCGATGCCCATGCCGCCGGCCTTGGTGCTCACCATCGGCTCGAAGATCGAGCTGCGCAGCGCCGCGGGGACGCCAGGGCCGTGGTCCCGCACCGACACCCGCACGCCCCCCTCCACGCGCTGCGAGGTGACCTCCACCGGGCACGTCACGCTGACGTCGCCGCACGCGTCGAGGGCGTTGCGCAGGAGGTTGGTCACCGCGATCTCGATCTGCACGGGGTCGCCCACCACCAACCGCCCCGGGGCCTGCAGGCGCGCGGTGATCGACGCGCTCGGCGCCGCGGCGAGGTCCCGGAGCTGCGCGATGGCGCGGCCGCACACCTCGTCGATGTCCACCTGCAGCCGCTGCACCTCGCCGCGGGCGGTGAAGCCTCGCAGTCGCCGCATGAGCTCTCCCGCCCGCAGGGACTGCGCCTGCACGCGCTCCAGCACCCGCACGACCTCCTCCCGCGGGATCGCCTCGCGCTCGGCCCGCGCGAGCAGCCCGCTCGCCCACAGCGAGATGGCGCTGAGGGGCTGGTTGATCTCGTGCGCCACCGCCGACGCGAGCCCCTCCATGGACCCGATGTGCGCGAGGCGCGCCACGGCCTGCTCGTGCTCGCGCAGCATTCGCGCCGCCCGCCGCTGCTCGGTGACGTCGACCCCCACGACGAGCCGCGCGCGCGCGCCCTCGAAGGTCATGCCCCGCGCGAGGAGCTTCACCGTGCGCTGCACCCCGTCGGCGCCGAGGGCGTCGACCTCGCGGAGGCTCGCGTCGCCCCCAGGCTCGGGCGTGTCGCCCACGGCCGCGCGGATCCCCTCGCCGCCATCGCCCGCGCGCACGTCAAAGAGGGCCACCGCCCCCGCGTTGGCGTAGCGCACGGCATGGTCGTCGACGATCGCCGCGGCCACGGGCAGCGCCTCGATCATCCCTCGCAGGGCCGACTCGCTGCGGCGCAGCCGCTCCTCCGCGGAGGCGCGCGCGCCGACCTCGTCGCGGAGCTGGGCGTTGGCCGCGGTGAGCGCCTCGGTGCGGGCCTGCACCGCGCGCTCCAGCGACTCGCGGTGCTGCGCCAGCGCGTCGGCCGCGGCCCGCGGCTCGGTGATGTCCTCGGCGATGCCCGCGACCCGCCGGCAGACCCCCTGCGCGTCGCGCACCGGCAGGGTCTGCACCCGCACCCATCGGCGCGCGCCGTCGGGTAGCACGATCGGGTACTCGCTCACGGTCTCGCGCAGCGCGCTGAAGGCGAGGCTGCCCTCGACCGCCGCGCGGTGCGCCGGCTCCACGGTGGTGAGCCAGGCCAGGGGGTTGGCGTAGAGCGCCGCGCAGGGCATCCCCCAGAGGTCCTCGAAGGGCGGGCTCACGTAGAGGAGCTGGTCGTACGTCGCGTTCATCAGAAAGAACGCGTGGCGCACGTTCGAGGCGATGAGCCGAAAGCGCTCCTCGGACTCGGCCAGGGCCCGCGCCGCCCGGCTGCGCCGCAGGAGGTTGCCGATGTCGTCGGCCAGCACCCGCAGCAGCGACGCGTCCTCGTCGGACCAGCGGCGCGTCGCCTCCACGGCGTCGAAGCCCACGATGCCCCGCAGCCGCCCGTCGTGCACCACGGGCACCAGCACCAGCGAGCGGATCTGCTGCGGCTCCAGCGACGCGCGGAACGCCGCCGCCTCGGGGGGCAGGTCGTCGAGCGAGGCCACGGCGACGTTGCGTCCCACCGCGAGGAGGTCGAACACCCACGGAAAGTCGTCGATCTGCATGTCCTGCAGCGCGTCTCGCTGCGGCGGGATCCCCGAGGCGCACCACTCGTGGGTGTTGTTCATGGTGCGCCCCTCGTCGGAGAGCACGAAGAGGTACGCGCGGTCGGCCTCGACGAAGCGTCCCGTGCGCGCCAGGGCCTCGTTGATGACCCCGTCGACCGCCGCGGGCTCGGCGTCGATGAAGAGCGACGACACCTCGAGGATCAGCCGCTCGAAGGCCAGCCGCCGGGCCACGTCGGCCTCGGCCCGCAGCCGCGCCTCGTGCAGCCGGAGCATGTAGAACAGCCCGCTGGTGGCCCCCAGCAGCGGGGCCAGCGCGGCGAGCACCGCGGGGTCATACCCGCCCGCGCGGTTCGCGAGGCCCACCATGCCCACGAACGCGTCACCGATGCGCACGGGCACCCCGAGAAAGCTCTGCAGCGGGGGGTGCCCCTTCGGCACGCCCGCGGCGAAGGGGCTCCGCGGCGGGTCGTTCTCGATCATCACCTCGCCGGTGCGCAGCACCCGCCCGAAGAGCGTGTCGAGGTTGCGAAACGCGAGGCCCTCCGACCCCGCGCGGGCGATCCGCGCGCGGGTGGCGTCGTCCCAGGAGATGTCGGTGAGGGCGCGGCTGCGCAGCCATGGGCGGTCGCCGTCGAAGAGCACCTCACCGATGAACCCGTACTCGCTGCGGGTAAGCTCCATGAAGTGACGAAGCATCTGCTCGAAGAGCCCCCGCTCGGGCGTCTCGGTGAGCAGGAGCGCGTTCTGCACGGCGCAGACGCGCTCCAGCACCGCCATCGGGTCTACAGGTCGCAGCGTGACGACACTCACAAACCCCAGTGCTACCCGCCGGAGAGTCAGGGCGGCATCCGGGTGAACCCGAATTGCGGAAGGTCCGTGGTCTAATACGCTATAACCCCTATTCATGCCGCGGGTGATCCCGACTCGCGCGCCCCTTCGAATTCGGTAGGTTCTACCCATGGAGCGGGAGACGTCGGAAGACGGGCGAGGGGAGAGCCTCGTGGCGCGCGACGCGGCGGCGTCGGCGCTGCTGCTGGTGTACCGCGACGGGCGCATCGTCGCGCCCGCGGCGATCGCCCGACGGTGGCTCCTCGCGCGGTTTCGCATCATCCTCCCGCAGTGCTTCGACCTCGCCGCGCTGCGCGACCTGTTCGCGCCCGAGGACCTCGCCACGCTGCGCGCGGACCTCGCCACGGTGAGCGCGTCGCGCGACCTGGCGCGGGACCGCACGCTGCGGGCGCGGCCCACGGGCGCGCCGGTGGCCGCGCGCATCGCATCGCAGCGCCGCGGCGCGGTCGTGGCCACGCTGCTGCTCCGCGACGCCACCCCCTACGCCCCGTTCACCGCGGCGTGAGCCCTCGTTCCGCCCATGTCTGGAGGAGAAGTCCACGGTGTCTACGTTGAAGAACCCACTGCGCGAGATGGTGTACGTCGTCGATGACGACAGCGATGTCCGCGACTCCCTGCGGTACCTGCTGGAGTCCGTGCGGCTGTCGGTGACCGAGTTCTCGTCGGGCAACGAGTTCCTCCGGGCCGCGCGCCCGGCGGTGCCCGCGTGCCTGCTCGTCGACCTCCGCATGCCCGACCTCGGCGGCCTCGACCTCATCGACGCGCTGCGCGCCCGCGGGGACCTCATCCCCGCCGTGGTCATCACGGGCTTCGGGGACGTGTCGAGCACCGTGCGGGCGTTCAAGTCAGGCGCCGTCGACCTCATCGAGAAGCCCTTCTCGCCACAGATCGTCATCGACACGGTGCAGCGCCTCCTGCGCCTCGCCGCCCAGCGCATCGACGACGCCCGCGCGCGCGGCGAGGTCGAGGCGCGGCTCAAGCGCCTGAGCCCGCGCGAGCGGGAGGTGCTCCACCTCGTGGTCGAGGGCAACACCAACAAGGAGGTCGCCGCGGCGATGGGCATCAGCGTGAAGACCGTGGAGATCCACCGCAAGCGGATGATGGAGAAGCTCGAGGCCGGCTCCATCGCCACCCTCGTCGCGAACTACGCCCCGCTGCTCCCGCCCTCCGCCGACGCGCCGACGCGCTGATCCGGGGGTCTCCCTGGAGCCGTCAGGGTGTTCCTGGGGGGAGTGAGGCAATCGTCCTGACTACGAATCCGCGGCGCCCGCGGGCACAATTGAGTACATGTCGTCTTCGCACGCGCA
>JBILLI010000249.1:0-9802 GCA_044376155.1 Polyangiales bacterium | reverse complement strand
GATGGTCTGCGCGAAGGCCGCGTGCTCCTCGGGGCGCGCGTCGCGGGGGCGGGTGCGCGACGGGTCCCACGGGGCGGGCGCGACCGCGCGTCGTCGGCGCCGCAGGGCCACCAGTCCCGCGATGCCCAGCGCGAGGCCGAGGAGCGCGCCGGAGGTGATGAGCACCCAGGGCAGGAGCGCGGGCTCGGGGACGGGCAGCGCGCGCGCGGCGGGGGCGGGCGCGGGCTGCGGCGGCGCGACGTCGACGGGCGCGACGGGCGGCGCGGGCGCGACGGGCGGCGCGGGCGCGACGGGCGGCGCGGGCGCGACGGGCGGCGGACCCGACGTTCGCGCAGGGGCCGCGGCGATGCGCGGGCGACGCGGAGCCGCGGCGCGAATTGGTCCGCCGCGCCCCGACGAGTTGGCCGGTGAGGGAGTTCCGGTCGCCATCGCGGGCGCGACCTCGGAGGGCTCGGCGCGCGCGTCGGAGGCGGCACCCTCGGGGGCCGACGGCGGGCTCGGCGCAGGCCGTGGCGCCGCGGATGGAGCCTGCGTGCCCAGCAGGTCATCGAGGCCCTCGCCGCCGAACCCCGGTGCGCCGCCGCTCGCGGTGGAGGACGCGCGTCGAGCGGACGGTCGCCGCGCGCGCGGACGCCGGCGCGCCGGGGGAGACGCGGTGACCGGGGCCGCGGAGGGCGTGACCGTGACGAGCGGCGGCGGCGCGGCCGTCGGGGCCGGCGCCGTGGGGATCGACGCGCGCTCACTGTCCCGCGCGAGCGTGGGCTCCGGCGGGCTCGGAGGGACCGCCGTCGGGGGCGGCGCCTGGGCCGTGGAGGTCGGTGCCTCGGCCGCGGGCGCGCGGGCTTCGCGCGAGGAGAAGGTCAGCGCGCTCACCGCGCTGAGCGCGGCCACGGTGACCCCGACGACGAGCAGCGCGCCGCCCCGCGCGCGCCCCGGACGTGACGGATTCCCCTGCGGCGCAACGGCTTGTGGCGCGGCTGGGGCGCCCCCAAACGCCATCGGAGCAGGTGACGGCGCGGGCGCCTTCGCCGCGGTGACGACGGCGGGCGGAGCGACGGCCTCGCCGAAGCGCGCGAGGTCGGGGCGCGTGTGGACCTCGGGCGACATCGCCTCGGCGAGGAGCGACGCGAGGGCCTCGTCGGTGTCGGCGCGGGGCGTCGCCTCCAGGAGCTTGCGCACCTGCACCGCCGCGGGAGAGCTCGCGTCGAAGGGCAGCGCGCCCGTGCTGAGGGCGTACCCGATGCACCCGAGGCCGTAGGCCACCGAGGCGGGGGTCATCGCGACGTCGCCGCGCAGCGACTCGGGCGAGCGCAGCGCGGCCAGGCGGGCGAGGCTGCGCGGGTCATCGCGGCGGCGCGCGTCGAGGTCGATGGAGACGAGCACACGCGGCGCGTCGGGGTGGTCGTCGACGAGCTCGAGGTCCTCGGGGAGGAGCGCGGGCGCGAGCCGCGCGGGGTCGAGGTCACCGAGGGCGCGGGCCGCAGCCGCGAGCAGGGCGCGCACGCGAGGCGCGGGGTGGCGCGCGCCGAGCAGGTCACCCAGGGTGCGGGCGGTGAGCGCGGTGAGCGCGGCCCCGTCGTCGAGGCAGAACGCGGTGCCGTCGTCGTAACCGCGGGCGCAGGTGGGGCAGCGCTTCATGACGTCCCTCGGATGTCGTCGGCCTCCCTGGTCTTGGCCGCGATCCCGTCGACCACCATGGTGACCAGGGCCTCGGTGACCGCGACGGCGTCGAGGCCCTCAGGGGAGGTGAGCGCACGGTGGATCAACGCCTCGGCGGCGCCCACCACCGCGGTGGCGGTGACCACGGGGTCGAGGGGCTTGAGCAGGCCGTGTCGGTGCGCCGCGCGGGTGAGGTCCACCGCCCGAGCGTGGACCTCTTGCGACAGCGCCACCAGCGGCGCCCGCGCCCCCACCGCCGCGCCGCGGCTCTCTTGCAGGTACAGCGCGACCACCCGGGGCTCCCCGAGGATCGCCGCGGCCAACGCGCCGGCGAGGGTGAGGTACGCCTCGCGCAACGCGCCCGGGGTCGTGGCCTCGACCACCTCGCGCTCACACTGCACCAGGGCCGCGCGCACCGGGTCGGCCACGGTGCTCAGCAGCGCCCGCACGAGGGCCGGCTTGTCATCGAAGTACGTATAGAAGCTCCCCTTCGCGATGCCCGCGGCGGAGGCGATGTCGTCGATGCTCACGCCCTCGATCCCCGCGTCGAGGAAGCGCGCGAGGGCCACCTCGGCGAGGTGCGCGGTGCGCTCCCGGCGGTGGGTGTCACGCGCCCCGCCCGGAGCACCGGGTCGGCTCTCGGGCGCACGGGGAGGCGTCACCGACGGACGCATCGGGGGACGTCTTGACATGTCCTAGCGACGGGCTCCATACCATGACCAAGCGGTCAACATTTCACCCGGGGACCGTCTGGGAGGACACGATGATCGGACTGCCACTGGCCTTGTTGTACACGAACCTCGGCGAGTGGCTGCTGCACCGCTATGTGCTGCACGGCCTCGGTCGCCGTCGGGAGAGCTTCTGGAGCTTTCACTGGCACGAGCACCACCGTCACGCCCGGCGCGAGGAGATGCGCGACGGCGACTACGACCGCGGGGTGGTGGGCGCCCACGCGCAGGGCAAGGAGGCCGCGGCGCTGCTCGGGGCGGCGCTGTTGCACCTCCCGCTGGCGCGTCGGGCGCCGTGGTTCACCGCGGGGGTGATGTTCTCGATCGCGAACTACTACCGGGTGCACAAGCGCTCACACCGCGACCCGGCGTGGGCGCGGCGTCATCTCCCCTGGCACTACGACCATCACATGGGCCCCGACCAGCACGCGAACTGGTGCGTCTCCCACGACTGGTTCGACCGCATCCTGGGCACGCGCAAGCCCTGGGTCGGCACCCCCGAGGAGGCCACGCAGCGGGAGAAGCTCGCCCGGGTCGCGGCACGACGCGCCCGGGTGGTTCAGCCTGAGGCCCCTGGGAGGGAAGTCTGACCACCGGACGGGAAGAGAACCTCCCGCACCCCTGGGAGTTCCCTCGGCGACCGCGGAAATCACCGTTGACCGTGGTGGGGTGATCGCGGTTCGATCCGTGCATGTGGCTCCCATGGACCGCACGGAGGAGATGACCGCGTGACCTCGACGCCCTGCACAGCGACTCGCAACCAGCGCCCCGCCGACCTGCTCACCGACGACCGCGGGGCGGTGATGGTGATCGGCGTCTTCATGGCGATGCTGGTGACCGGGTTCCTTTATTACATCATCGGAATTGGCAACACGATCATCTACCGCGAGCGCATGCAGGACGCGGCGGACGTCGTGGCCTTCGGCGCCGCGGTGACCTACGCCAAGGGGATGAACCTCGTGGCGCTGATCAACCAGATCATGGCGCTGCTGGTGGCCATCTGGATGGTGTTCCGCATCGTGCAGACCATCCTGATGACGGCGAAGATCTTCTGCAGCATCGCGTTCCTCATCTGCGGCGGCGCGGTGCCGGCGATCGAGGCGGCCGACCGCTTCGTCGACGCCGCGTTCAACCTCTACACGAACACGATCATGCAGCCGGGCCTCACGCTCGGGAACCGCGCGCAGCAGGCGATCCGCACGGCGTGGCCGGCCTTCGCGTACGCCCGGGCGCTCTCGGGCGCCTCTCCCGGGGCGACGTATCGCCCGCCGGTGGCGCAGTCCCTGTTGCTCCCGCTGGCGCCGCGGGCGCTGCCCATCAAGGCCGTGTCCATTCGACGCACCTGCGCCCACGCCGCCCGCGCGCTGGTGGAGCCCTGGGTGCGCACCGCGCTCGCGCTCTTCCCGGGCATCGGCGACATCATCGCCCGCTTCGTCGCGGGGGTGCTCGCGCGCACCTTCTGCCCCGACGACAACCCCCAGTGGCGCCCGCACGAGATCGACCAGGGCTCGGGCAACTGCAACGACGGCATGCCCGGCCAGGACTGCGAGTACGTGCAGCTCCGCGGGGTGACCATCGCGACCGCGACGCCCTTCCGCAGCAACGAGCGCGGCGTGGCCGCGGCGGCGTGGGGTCAGGCCGGTGGTTCGGGCGGCGCCTTCGGCGCGCTGGAGATGCTCGGCAACCTCGGCACCGCGCAGGCGGAGTACTACTACGAGGGCACCGAGAACATCGACGAGTGGATGTGGAACCAGCGCTGGCGCGCCCGCCTCCGTCGCGTGCAGTTCGGTCCCATGGCGAGCTCCATCCCGGGCATCGGGACGGCGGCGTCGGCCATCGATCAGATCACCGTTCACTGAACGTCCCGCACCCCTTCTCCGAGGCACCATGAGCCAGTTCGTTCGCACCGCGCTTCTCTCCGCCGCCCTCGCGCTCGGGGCCGCCCACTGCGGCAAGGCCGACCAGGGCCTCAACACCGACGACAACAACGGCGGGGAGAACAACGGCGGGACCAACGGTGACGGCGGGATCCGCAACCGCTTCGACAGCGGGACCACCAACCCCTCCATCGACGGCGGCGGTCCCAACGGTCTGCCGGTGTACGGCCCCGACGGCGCGGTCATCGGCCACGCGCAGCCCGACGGCGCGGTGGTCGGCACCGACGGCGCGGTCATCGGCACGCTGCTCGCCGACGGCGCGGTCTCGGCCGACGGCGCGGTCATCGGGGGTGTCACCCCGGGCGGCAGCGGCGGCGACGACGCGGGCATCACGGGCTTTGAAGACGCCAGCGCCGATCCCCTCGACCGGCCGTCCACGGTGCCCGGCGAGATCTGCCGCAACGGCTTCGACGACAACGGCAACGGGATGGTCGACGAGGGCTGCCCCTGTCGCGGCGGGCAGCGGCAGCACTGCTACGCCGGAAACCCCGCGCACGCGGGCGTCGCCGGGTGCGGCTGGGGGATGCAGTCCTGCGCCGCGGCTGGGCAGGAGGTCGGGGTGTGGGGCGCGTGCGCGGGCGCGGGCGCCCCGGCGAACGAGGTCTGCGACGGCATCGACAACGACTGCGACCGCGACGTCGACGAGGGCTGCGCGTGCACCATGAGCGCCGCGCGGCAGTGTTACCCGGGGCCGCCCGGCACCGCGGGGCTCGGGGTGTGTCGCGCGGGGATGCAGTCCTGCGGGCGCGGCGGCGCGCTCACGTGGGGCGTCTGCGAGGGCTACGTGCTCCCGGTCATTGAGCGCTGCGACGGCCTCGACAACGACTGCGACGGACAGACCGACGAGGGCTGCAACTGCGCCATCGGCGCGACGCGGCGGTGCTACATCGGCTCCGGCGGCACCTCGGGGGTCGGCGCGTGTCGCCCGGGCAACCAGGCCTGCGCCGAGAACCCCGACGGCACCTCCGACTGGGGCCCCTGCAACGGACAGGTCATTCCCACCACGGAGATCTGCGACGGCGTCGACAACGACTGCAACGGACAGACCGACGAGGGCTGCCCCTGTGAGTCGGGCCAGGGCCGTAGCTGCTACGGCGGCGCGCAGGGCACGCAGGGCATGGGCCCCTGCCGCGCGGGCACGATCACCTGCCTCGGCAACGGCCGCTTCACCGACTGCGTCGGCGTGGTGAACCCCGAGGCCGAGCGCTGCGACGGCATCGACAACGATTGCAACGGCACCGTCGACGACTGGTGCCGCTGCCCGCCGGGACAGACCCTCACCTTCCGCCGTCGGCACCTCGGGCGCAGCTCCAGCCGCTCGTCGATGATCAGCCCGGGAGACGGCCTCGCGACCATGCCCCAGACCTGCGAGCCCTCCACCTGCCCGCCGGAGCAGGTCAACGTCGAGGTGCGCGAGAACGAGTTCCGCTGCATGCCGCCGCCCCCCACCTGCCCCGCGAACCGCTTCCCCTACTGGACCCTCTCGGGCTCGTGGCGCTGCGAGCGCGGCTGCGAAATCCTGATCACGTACGGGCACCTCTACGACAACGAGATCCGCTGCGCGCCGCGGCCCGACATGGAGTGCGGCCCGGGTCAGACCCCGCACTTCGCGTTCGAGAGCGAGACCTGGGTCTGCCGCCCCACCTGCGACAACGGGCAGTACGACATCTTCCGCTTCGGCTCCTCGCAGGTCTGCATTCCCTGCTGATCCGCCCTCCCGCATGGGCCGCACCCCCGCGGCCCGACGCTCCCCCTCACAGCCTCGCGCAGCGGTACGACACCCCCGGGCACGACATGCACCGCGCGCCGGCGCAGTCGACGGCGACGAAGCCCGGCTCACAGTCACAGCTCATCGTCGTGGCCTCGCAGCGGCTCCGCACCGGGCAGAGGTATCCCCCGGGGCACGTGATCGCGCCGCCGCCGCAGAAGAACGCGCGTCGGCACCACCAGTTCGGAAAGGCGCACGCGCCGCAGGCGACGCCCGCGCAGCTCTCCGCCACGAATCCCTCGTCGCACTCGCAACGCCCCCCCGTGACGCAGTGGCTGTCGCGCGGGCAGCGCGTGGCGTCGGGGCACGTGAGCGTGAAGTTCATCGAGCCGCAGGTCGTGGGCACGCACCGTCCCGTGTCGTCGCAGAGGGTCGCGCCCGCGCAGGTGCCGCACGAGCCGCCGCAGCCGTCAGGGCCGCACACCCGAGACGCACACAGCGGGAGTGATTGACCGTCGCAGGTCATGGGCCAACGCCCGTCGGTCTGGCAGGTCTGAATCCCGTCGCGGCACGCGCCCACGCCGCGCGACGCGGGCGGACCGGTGTAGCAGGTGCGGCGGCTCCCCGCGACGCACTCGGTCATCACAACGTCTTGCGGCGCAATGACATCGACGCCCATCGGGACGTCGGGAACATCGGCGCCGAGGGGCGCGTCGAGGGGCGTGACGCGGTCGGCCAACGAGACGTCAGGGCGGTCGGCGGCGACGACGACATCGGGGACGAGCGCAGGGCGGTCGACGGTCACGACATCCACGCGGTCGGGGGTGATCGCGTCGGGGAGCCGGACGTCGACCACGTCGGCGCGGGGCGCGTCGATGCCAGAGGCGTCGGGGCGATCGGTGGGCGCCGCGCGGTCGGCGACGCTCGCGTCGGGCGCGGGGATCGGCGCGGGGAGGGTCCAGCCGCACCCCGCGAGAAGGCCCATCGCGAGCGCGTGCCTCACCACCGCAGCGACACTCCCTGCGGCGACACCCGCAGCGCCGTCGGGGACCGCCGTCGCCCCCCGAACTCCAGCACCGCGCCCACCACCGCGGCCCCCACGCCCACCACGCTCACCGCGATCATCGCGTTCACCAGGGTCGCCTGCGAGCCCAGAGACTCCTGCGCGGCGGCGTGCTCCGCGGCGCAGTCGGGTCGGTACACCTGCCCGCAGCGCTCGGTGTACGCGCCCGCGATGCGGTCACCGTCCGCGCCGAGCCCGATCGCCGTGAGCGCCGCGGCGGCCCCCAGCGCCACGCCGCCCCAGAGCAACACCTGCCCCGCCCGCACGCTCCCGGGCGACTCGGGCGGGGTCGGCGCGTAGCAGAGCCCGCCGCGCATCACGAGGCCCGGGCCGCAGGCCGCGACCGGCGCGGGCTCCCGCGTCGTGGGGCGCAGAGACTCCATCAGCACCTCTTCGAAGTGGGTGCCCCCCGCGAAGAGCTGCACGTCGCGGCGGTAGTCCCGGTAGCCCTCGGCGCGCACCACGATGACCAGCTGCCCCGAGGGAACGCGGAGCGCCTGCCGCAGCGGAAGCACCCCCGCGGCCGCGCCATTGATCTCCACCCGCGCGCCCGCCGGACCGCGCACGAGCTCCACGCGCCCGAGGTGCCCGCGCACGTCGGCGAGCGTGGCGTCGAGGCTCAAGCGCAGGCGCGACACCCACGGGTCGTCGGGGCTCGCGAGCACGGCCTCGAGGTGGCGCTCGGCGTCGACCCAGCGCTCCATCGCGACCTCGCAGAGGGCGACCTCGCCGCGGGTGCGACCGCTGTCCTCGACCTCGACCGCGCGATTCGCGAGGCGCAGGGCGTCTTCATACTGCCCGCGCTCGCGGAGTTGCGCGGCGCGGCGCAAGAGAATGTCGGCGTCGGAGGGCTGCGCGTGCGCTGCGAGCGGTGCAGCGAGCACAACCCCCACGATCCCGACACACCGCGCGCGCACGGGCAGAATCTACCCGCGACGATCGGCCCGCGCGACCCTAGACTGCGCGCGATGCAACCGGTCCTCGCGCATGTCACCGCCGATGCCCCCGTCGTCCGCCGCACCGCGTATGTGCTCCACGGGATTCTCGGCACCAAGAGCAACTGGCGCGGCCTCGCCCGGCGCTTCGCCGGCGCCCTCGACGGGTGGGGCTTCGTCGTCGTCGACCTGCGCAAGCACGGCGAGTCGCAGGCCTTTGATCCCCCGCACACCCTCGACGCGGTGGTGGGCGACCTCGTCGCCCTGAGCACACAGCTCGGCCGTTCTGCCGACGCGGTCATCGGACACTCCTTCGGCGCCAAGTGTGCGCTGGCCTGGGCGGCGCGGGGCGACGGTCCGTCGCGCGGGGTGATCCTTGACACGAACCCGGGCCCGCGGACCGACGGGCAGGCATCGGAGTCGACGCTGGAGGTGCTCCGCGTACTCGCCGGGATGGGCCAGCGCTTCGCCTCGCGGGAGGCCTTCGTGGCCGCGCTCACCGACGCGGGGATCTCGCGCGACACGTCGCAGTGGCTCGCGATGAACCTCGTGGCCGACGCGGGCGCGTGGCGCTTTCGCCTCGACCTCGACGCCATCGACGCCCTCCTCGCGGACTACTTCGCCCAGGACCTCTGGCCCGCGCTGGAGTCTCCGCGCGCGGGCATCACCCTCGACGTGGTGGTCGGCGGTCGCTCCGAGGTGCTCTCGCGGGAGGACCGCGCGCGCCTCGCCGCCGCGGCCCTCGCCCACCCCTCGGTGCGGGTCACCACCCTGCCCGACGCGGGGCACTGGCTGCACGTCGACGCGCCCGACGAGGTCACCGCGGTGGTGCTCCGCGCGCTCGGCGGGTGATCACATCCCGGCGTCGGGGCGCCAACGGGTGATGGCCGACATCGCGCCGTAGAGGTGATCTTCGGAGTCGGGGCCGATGCAGTTGGTCTCTTCGTAGTGGTCGCCCTGCGCTTCGAAGATGTACGGCAGCACCGGGTGCACCACGAAGTTGAAGCGCGGGATGATGTACCCGAGGAAGTCCTCGCCGAGCCCTGACACGAAGGCCCAGCGCACCCCCGGGTTCGCCAACACCAGCTCGCGGAGGTAGGGCGCCGGCGGGGCCATCGCGAGGTCGGCGCGGTTCGCGGTCTCGGTGAACATCGGCTGCCCCCACGACCAGCGGTTGTCGAAGCCGATCCAGAGCTCGGGGTGGAGCTCCCCGGGCGCGGTGACGGTGGCCACGGGGCCCACCTGGAGGTAGGTCACGCGCGAGCTGACCCACGCGAGGTTGTTGCGCCCCAGGGGCATGTTCGGGTTCCAGAAGAGCAGCTCGCGGTCGAAGAGCTGCTGGTTGTACGCGATGGCGTAGCGCTGGTTCTCGACCCGCGCGTAGATCTGCGCGGTGCGGTAGCTCAGGTTGGGCGCGGTGACGTCCACCCCGTCGCGGGCGAGGGCCTGGAGTCCCAGTCGCGCCACGTTGCGCCCCGCCGCGGCCGCCTTGGGGATCCCGCTGTCGCGAATGGGCATGCCGTCTTCGCCGAGGGGCGCGACGCCGCCACCGGGGCCGATCTGTCCGCCCAGCGCGCCGTTCACGAACACCGCGGTGCCGCCGAGGCCGGGGAGGTTCTCGGCCGAGAGGCCGCGCTCCAGGGTGTCGCGCAGGGTGTGCACGTAGTCCGCGGAGAGCTGGTTGTTGCGCGAGCCCGTGTACTCCGGGTGCGACGACCAGTTGACCCAGGTGGCGACGGTGCGGGTGGGGTCGTCGTCGCGGGTGAAGCGCA
>JBILLI010001006.1:0-2550 GCA_044376155.1 Polyangiales bacterium | reverse complement strand
GAACTCCCGCACGGCGGTGCCGTCGAGGGCGTGGGGGGCGCGGGTGGCGGCGAGGTGTCGGTAGCCCGCGACGGGCGAGAAGGGCGCCTTCGACGACGACCACGCGTAGCCCGCCTCGGCGAGCGCCACGCCGAAGCCCCGCGGGAGGTCGAAGAAGGGCGCGCGAAAGCCCTCGCACGCGACGCCCGTGAGGTCCTCGAGGAGGGCCTTGGAGCCCCGCAGCTCGGCCCGCGCGGCAGCCGCGTCGCAGCGCGAGAGGGCGGGGTGCGAGAGCGTGTGCGAGGCCACCCGGTGCCCCGCCGCCACGGCCTCGCGCATGAGCCCCGGGCGCGCGCGGGCGACGTCGCCCGTGACGAAGAGCGTGAGGGGGATGTGCCGCGCCGCGAAGCCCTCGAGGATCCGCGGGAGGGCCTCGTCGACGCCGCGCAGGGAGTCGGTGTTGTAGTCACCCTCGACATCGACGGTGACCGCGACGTCACCCACCGTCGGGGCCCTTGCGCTCGCCGCTCAGCCGCGCGAGGGAGCGCGCGATGTCGCGCAGCGCGCGGTGGCAGCCCCGCATCTCCCAGGCCACCCAGAGGCAGGCCGCGGCGATGGGGGTCTGCGTGAGAATGATCGACCAGACCGTGTCCCTCATGGCTCGCCCGGGGGTTGCCTGGCGCGCAGCGCGGCAGCGATAGATTCAAGCACGGTTCGCGTTCGCCGCACCAGCGCGACCATGATCAGCGCGGCCACGGCGTAGGGCGCGTGGGTCACGCGGAGCCAGTGCAGGAGGTCGCCCCGGGTCACCGCGCGCGCCGCTCCAGCAGCCAGAGGGTGGGCACCCCGAGGGCGAGGCCCGCGGCGCACCCCACGACGAGAGAGGCCTTGCGCCACAAGGGGATCGGGAGGCGTGAGAGCTCGCGCAGCACCCAGCGGTCGAAGTGGTTGTTGGCCCGCACGATCTCGCGCGGGGTGACGTGGCTGGTGGTGGTGGGCACGGTGGTGATGCGCACGGAGGTCATGCGCAGCCCCGCGGCGACGGCGCGGAGGATCACCTCGTGCTCGTAGGCGAAGCCCCCGGCGTCGTTCTGCACGGGCCCGAGGGCCTCGGCGCGAAACGCGCGAAACCCGCAGATGGTGTCGCGAATGGAGGGGTCGAGCACGCGGAACCAGAAGAGCGCGAGGCCGTTGAGCCACCGGCGGGCGCCGCTGCGGTAGACCTCGCGCCACCCGAGGACCACGTCGTGCGCGTCGAGGGGCGCGAGCAGCGCGGGGATCTCGTCGGGGTCGTGCTCGCCGTCGGCGTCGAGGGTGACCACCCGCGCCGCGCCGAGGGACTGCGCGGCCTGGAGCCCGGCCACGAGGGCGCCGCCCTTGCCGCGGTTGGGCGACAGCCGCAGCACCCGCGCGCCCGCGGCCTCGGCGCGCGCGGCGGTGTCGTCGCGGGAGCCGTCGTCGACGAGCAGCACCACGTCGACGTGCCGCGACGCGCGCCGCACCACGTCCTCGACGGTCGCCGCCTCGTTGTGCGCGGGGATCACCGCGACCCGCGCCACGCTCATCGCCGGAGCTCACCCCGCAGGAACTTCAGCCCCGTCGCGGACATGAAGCGCACGTTCTCGAAGAGGTCCCGGTTGAGCACCTCCCGGGCGACCTTCGACGGGCGGAGGTAGAAGCGCGACAGCGCGCGGTCTTGCAGGGCCTTCATGCGCGCGAGGTCGATGACCCCGTTGAACGAGAGCTTGGGGTCGCCCTCGAGCAGGTCGTCGAGGGTGATGGGGCGCGACCAGCCCTTCTGCACCGCCTCGCGGTACAGCGCCGTGCCCGGGAAGGGCGTGGCGACCTCGTAGTTCACGTAGGACATCTCCAGCCCGTCGATCCAGTCCATCGTGCGGTGCATCTCGTCTTCGGACTGTCCGGGCAGGCCGATGACGAAGAGTCCCGCGGCGGCGATGCCCGCGCGCTCCATCGTCGCGATGAGGGCCGCGGCGCGCTCGGGCTTGATCCCCTTGCGCTTCGAGGCGTGGCGGGTGTGCTCGTCGATGGGGTCGACCCCGAACTCGGCGCTGCGGCAGCCCGCGCGGGCGAGGCGCTCGATCATCGCCTCGTCCATGCGGTCGAGGCGGGTCTCGATGCCGAACTCCACGGGCGCGCCCTGCGCGATGAGCCCGTCGCAGATCGCGGTCACCCGCGCCATGTCGAAGGAGAACGTGGGGTCGCGGAACAGCACGCTGCGCACCCCGCGGCGCGCGCGGAGGTTCACCAGCTCGTCGACCACCCGGGCCGCGCTGCGCGGGCGAAAGGGCGCGCCCTGGGCGATGGGGTACGGGCAGAAATTGCAGAGGTAGGGGCAGCCCCGCGACGACAGCGACGTGAGGAAGGGACGCTTCTTCAACAGCGGGAAGTACCCGTAGGCCTCGGGGTCGAAGCCCCCCCAGTCGGGGTCGGGCAGCGCGTCGAGGTCGGGCACGAAGCCGTTCATCGCGGGCGCGGGGCGGCCGTCGGGGCCGCACATGCGCACGCCGTCGAGGCCCGGCGCGAGGGTGCCCGCGGCGAGGTGACCGATCG
>JBILLI010000247.1:0-9813 GCA_044376155.1 Polyangiales bacterium | reverse complement strand
GGCTCGGGGTCGACTTCGACACCGCGTTCTATGCCGCAGATTTCCGCGCCTCGCGCCTCGGCCTCGCGTGTGTGCGGGTGAACCGCTTCCCGCCGTAGCTCAGAGCCCCATCACCGCGACGCGGCTCGTGCGGTTCACCATGCTCCCGTCGCCGAGCTGCCCGCGCTCGTTGCCGCCCCAGCAGAACACGCCCCCGGACTGCACCCGCGCGCACGCCGAGGTCGCGCCGCAGGTGATCGCCGCGGCGTCGGCGAGGCCGTCGACCGCCACGGGCGAGCTCGACTGCGCGGTGGTGGTGTCACCGAGCTGACCGCGGTCGTTCGCCCCCCAACAGACCACCGCCCCGGTGGCGCGACGCGCGCAGGTGTGGCGTGCGCCCGCGGCGAGCTCGCGCGCGTCGGCGAGCGAGACCACCGCCACCGGCGCGCGCTGCGCGGTGCTGCCGTTGTCGCCGAGCTGCCCCTGCGCGTTGGCCCCCCAGCACACCACCGCGCCGCCCTCGCGGCGCGCGCACCCGTGGGTCAACCCCAGCACCACCTCCACGGCGTCGGTGAGGCCCGTCACCGGCGTCGGCGCGCCGCGGTCGGTATTGGTGCCGTCGCCGAGCTGCCCCTGGTTGTTCGCGCCCCAGCAGAGCACCGTGCCGTTCGCGCGCCGCGCGCAGGTGGAGCTCCCGCCCGCGGCGATCTCGGCGGCGTCGGAGAGGCCCACCACCGCCACGGGCCTCGGCTGGTTCGTGGTGGTGCCGTCGCCGAGCTGCCCCTGCGCGTTCGCGCCCCAACAGAGCACCGCGCCGCCGCTCCGACGCGCGCAGGTGTGCGACGCGCCGGCCACGACCTGGGCGACGTCGGCGAAGCCCATCACCGCGGTCGGCGCGGGGCGTGGCGCGGTGGCGCCGTCGCCGAGCTGCCCCTGCGCGTTGGCCCCCCAGCACGAGACCGTGAAGTCGGTGAGCCGCGCGCAGGTGTGGGCGTCGCCCGCGGCGAGCTCCACGGCGTCGGTGAGCCCCATGACCGCCGCCGCGGTGGCGCGCGAGGTGGTGGCGCCGTCGCCGAGCTGTCCCTGCGCGTTGTCGCCCCAGCAGGCCGCGCCCCCCATCGGCCGCAGCACACACGCGTACGCGACGCCCGCGGCGAGGGGACGGGCGCGGGTGACGCAGGCCCCTGACTCGCACGAAGCCCCTGGGGCGCAGACGTTTCTGCACGCGCCGCAGTTGCGCGCGTCGACGCGCGGGTCGACCTCGCAGCCGTTGTCGGCGCGCCCGTCGCAGTTCAGCGCGCCGCCGGTGCAGACCACGTCGGGCGGAACGTCGACCGCGACGTCGGCGCCCGCGTCGAGCGCGACGTCGGGCGCGTCGAAGGCGGCGGGCATGTCGGTCAGGGGCGCGTCCGACGCGTCGGTCGTCGGGACGTCCATCGGCGGCGCGTCCGCGGCGGGCGCGTCGACGGCGCCGTCACGGACCGCGGGGATGTCGACGCCCGTCACGTCGGGGAGCTTCGCGCCGAGGTCGCTCCGCGCGTCGGTCGAGGCGTCGCGCACCGAGCCCAGCGGCGGTCCTTCGAGGCAGCCGCCGAGCATCGCGAGCGCGGCGAGGGGAGCGTAGCGGCGCATCAGCGGTGCCTCCGTCGGTGGTGCCCGCGGTCGCGCCCCGCGCGCTGCTCGACGTCGATGCGCACGAGCCCCGGCGGGTCGCCGCGGGTGCCGCGGGCGCGGGCGCGGTGGGTGAGGCCGCGGGCGTTGAGGTAGTCCGCGAGGGCGTTCGCGCGGCGCCGCGCGAGGCGCACCGCGTCGCGGTCCCCGGGCGCCTCGGCGTGGCAGAGCACGGTGACCCGGCGCACGTCGGTCCGGGCGTTGAGGGCCTCGACGAGCGCGTTCAACGCAGACTGCGACGCGGGCAGCACCTCGGCGGCGCCCGGGGCGAAGCGCGGCGGCTCGCGCAGCGACGCCACCCCCTCGCTCGGGACCACCAGCGCGGGCGGGTCGTCGGGGCAGCCGTCGTCGTCTTCGAAGCCGTTCATCAGCTCGGCCCCGTCGGGGCAGCGGTCGCTGGTGTCGGCGATGCCATCGCGGTCGTTGTCGGTCTCGGGACAGCCGTCGGTGTCTTCGAAGCCGTCGGTGTCTTCGCGCTCCTGCGGGCAGCGATCGGCGCTGTCGGGCACGCCGTCGGCGTCGGTGTCTTGCACCGGGCAGCCCGGTCGCTGGGCGTCGGCGCGGGGGCCGGCGGGGGCGTCGGGGCAGAGGTCTTGCGCGTCGTTCACGCCGTCGGCGTCGCGGTCGAACAAGGGGCACCCCGGGCGCGCGGCGTCGGGGTTGGCGCCCGCGGACTCCGCGGGGCAGCGGTCGTCGGCGTCGTCGACCCCGTCGCGGTCCTGGTCGGCGCGGGAGAGGCGGTGCAGCGGCGCGCGGATCCCCACGGTGAGGTTCGCCGTGCCGCTCAGCGCGGCGCTCGCGCCGGGCGTTCCGTCGGGCAGCACCGCGCCCACCCGCAGCACCGGACCGAGCTCGATCACGCTGCGCCCCAGGGGGATCATCCACCCGATGCCGCCGCCCAGCACCACGCGGCCTTCGGCCGCCGCGCCAGTGAGCCCGTAGCCCGCCTCGGCCTGAACGACGAGGCGCCCCGCGCGGGGTGAGACCACGGGGGCGACGGTGAGTCCGCCGCCGAGGGTCCAGAGCGTCGCGGGCCCGTTGGCCCCCTCGGACCACCGCGCGTAGGCCCCGGTGAGGTGCAGCCACAGCGGCCCCACGAGGCGCACCGCGGGGCGCGCGGCGACGTTGAACCCCAGGCCGTGGGCGTCGCTGTAGGGCGACGAGAGCAGCGCCGCGAGGCCGCCCTCGACGTGCACCGCGAGGCGCTCGGTCGCCTGCGCGCGGGCGGCGCGTGGGCCCGAGAGCGCGGCAATGACAAGGGCGGAGAGGGTGATGCGAATTCGTCTCAAGCGCCCTGGATTCAACCACGACCGGGCCGCGTCGCTCCAGCATTCCCCGACGCGGGAGCAACGCCGCGCCAGGTGGTGCATCATGCGGAGGTGCTCGCGACGAACTCCCTGCGACGAGGCGCCACGACCGCGCTGCTGGCCCTCTCGACGCTCCTGGCGACGGGGTGCCGACGGCCCTCCCCGCGCGCCCAGATCCGCGCCGATGTGCCTGCACCGCAGCGCGTTGCGACGCCACGAGGCCCCGTAGACCTCTCCCCCCCACGGGGCGCCGACGCGGGCGCGACGGGCGCGGCGTCGCTCGCGTGGGTCGACGGCGGGCTGGCGGCGGGGTGGATCGAAGGCGATGCCGTGCGCGTCTGGCGGCACGCGGGGTCCCGCTGGGCGCCGTTGGGCGCGCGGCTGAACGAGCGACCGGCGGCGGGGCTGCTGCGCCTCGCGAACCTCCGCGACGGCGCGCTCACGGCGGTGTGGACCGAGCGCGGCGCGAACGGCGCGGTGACCGTGCGTCTCTCGCGCTGGCAGGGCGGTCGGTGGACCCCCGTCGGCGGACCGCTGCACGAGCACGCGGCGACGACCGCGGTGACCGCCCTGGCGGTGACGGGATCGGCCGAGGCGCCGCTGGTCGCGATGATCCTCGGTGGAGGTGGGCCGACGACGCTGCGGGCGGTGCGCTGGAGCGGCTCGCGATGGGACAACGCCGGGCCTCCCTCGCTGGTGCCGCCGGGCGCGCAGGTGCAGACCCTGAGCGCGGCCCGCTGCGGAGACGACCGGAGCCTCCTCGGCTGGGTGGAGATCGGCGCGGCGGGCACCCCCACGCTGGAGTTGCGCGCGTGGAGCCCGCAGCAGAACACCTGGGTGGTGCTCCCCCGGGCCGATGCGCCGCTGATCGACGCGGGCACGCACACCCTCGCGATGGCCTGCGACGAGCGCGGGGCGCTCACCGTCGGATACGGCTGGAGCGGCGGCACCCACGGCCTGCGCCGCTGGGACCCCGCGGCCGAGACCTGGGAAGACCTCGGGCTGCCCCGTGACGCTCTCCGCGGCGGCGCCCTCGACGCGGGTCCGTGGCTCGCGTGGCGGGCAGAGGCCCTGTGGATGTCCTGGCGCCCCCGAGGGGCCGGGCTCTCGGCGGCGGTGTGGCGCGCCGGGGCGTGGCGGGTGCTGGGAGAGTCCCTCGACGACCGCGGCGCGCGCGGCGTGCAGGGCGCGCTCGACCCCGACGGCACGCTCTACGTCTCGGGCGTCGGGCCATCGGGGCGGGTGTCGGTGGTGTCGCTCGCCGCGGAGTGAGCGCGAGGTCGGGTCAGAACGAGAGCGAGAGCCCCGAGCCCTGGAGCCCCGGGTGCAGACGGATCCGGCCCGCGAGGGGGCGCTCGTCGAAGCGGCTGCCGCTGGGGCCCGTGGCGAGCATCACCACGCCGATGATGGCGGTGATCCCGCCCGCGGCCATGGTGGCGATGGCCCCGTAGCGGAAGTACTCGCTGTTGTTGAACTCGACCTGCGCGTTGTCGCGCGCGCGCTCCAGCGGGGGGAGCGTGGTGCACCCGGGGTTCATGCGGCACATGTCGGCCGCGCGCAGGGCGGTGTTGTAGGCCGTCTGGTTCTGCGAGTACGTGCCCTCGTTCACGGCGAACCACGCGGCGCCGCCGCCCGCGACGACCGCGCCCACGGCGAAGGTGAGCCACCCCGCGACGCGCGCCCGGCGCACCGTGCCCATGTACGCGTCGCGGTACGCGGGGGTGGGCTGGAGCCACATGCGCACGAGGGTCTCCTGCCCCGCGGGGAGGTCCACCTCGCGCTCCTCGGAGATGAAGTCCGAGCGCTCGACGCGCAGCACGTGGCGCCCGGGCGGCACGAGGTCGCGCCCCTCGGCGCTCACGCGGCGGCCGTCGACGATGGCGAGCAGGTGGTCCTCGTTGGATCGCACGCGAAAGCGCGCGGAGGTGTCGGGCGAGAGGTTGTCGGCCCACGAGAGCGTGGCCCGCACGCGCGCGCCCGCGCCCACGGCGTTCACGTCGGTCTCGTAGGGGGTGTACCCCGCGCGGCGCACGACCACGTGGTGCGTGCCCTCGGCCAGCGGCAGCGGCGAGGTCACCGGCGTCGTGCCCACGACGCTGCCGTCGACCAGGATCTCCGCCGCGGGCACGTTGCACTCCACGGTGAAGAACGCCCGCTCGGGCACCAGCGCCTCGGTGATCGTGGCCGAGTTGCCGCCGGAGATGTCGAACTCCTCCTCGCGCGTCTGGTAGTGCGGCGCCGAGAGCGTCACGCGGTGACGTCCCGCGGCGACCCGCAGCCCCGTGCGCGCCTCGCTCACCGAGCGCGGCAGGCCGTCGACGAGCAGCGTGAGGCCCTCGGCCTCGACGCGGAGCACCAGGGTCGCGATGCTCCGCCGGATGCGCGCCAGCGCCGCGTCGACCTCCGCCCGCCGCGCGGTCACCGCGTCGCGGGGCGCGAGGCGCTCGTACTCCAGCATCGCGTCGAGGGCCTCGACCATGTGGCCCGAGAGCTCGTGCGTCGCGCTGATGTTGTAGAGCACCGCGGGGTTGCGGGTGAGCTCGTAGGCGCGCTGAAACTCCACCATCGCGGCGGTGTAGTTGCGCTCCTCGTAGAGGTCCACGCCGCGCTGAAACCGCTGCCGCGCCTCGGCGACGGCCTCGGGGGAGGTGGGGGTCTGGGCGCCCGCGACGCCGCCGAGGGCGAGCACCGCGAGGAGGGCTGCGAGGGATGTCCGAAGGGGGTTCTTCATAAGGGTCTCTGCGGCTGATTAGAAGGGGAGCCGACGGTCGATGCGAGGGTGTCGCAGGTCCGGCGGCGACGGCGAGGGCGAGGGCGACGGCGACGGCGACGGCGACGGCGAGGGCGCCGGGGCCGTGACGGCGCGGGGCGGGCGCGGGACGTCGACGGCGGTGAGCACCCGCGACACGCGCGCGTCGGCGCTCGCCACGAGCACGTCGGTCATCACCGTGTGCCCGGGGGCGCGGAGCATGAGCTGGTGCCGCGCGCCGTCCCGGGGGCGCAGCACCTCGGCGTGGCCGTTGCCGATGTGCTCCCCGTCGAGCAGGATCGCCGCCGCGGCAGGGCTCACGTCGATCGCGAAGGTGACGAATTCCCTGGGTGCAGAAGGGGTTGGGACGTCGGCACGGGCGGGCGCGGCGACGGGGCGCGGCGCCGCCGGGGCGCGCAGCGAGAGGCCCACCGCGAGGGCGAGCATGGTCACCGCGGCGAGGGCCACGACCACGGCCACGCCCGCGAGCGCGGGGGACGACCGCGGCGGCACGGGCGGAAGGGTGTTCCCCGGCAGCGCCATGGGCGGCACCGGCCGGGGCGGGCCCCCCGAGAGGATCAGCGCGGGCTGCTGCGTGGGCACGCTCGGTCGCGACGGCGTGGTGTTCTGCGCGGTGTTGGTGTTCCCGCGCTCGGCGTTGCGCGGCTGCACCGGGGCCGGGGCGTCGAGGGAGAGAAAGGGCCGCAGCGCGTCGCGCAGCGCGTCGAGGGTGGGGAAGCGCGCCGCGGGGTCTCGCGCCAGCGCGCGCATGACCACCGCGCAGAGGGCCGGGTCGAGGTCGGGGCGCAGGTCGCGGAGCTCGCGCGGCGGCTGCGACACGAGGGCCACGAGCATCGCGGCGTAGGAGTCGGCGTGGTGCGGCAGCGCGCGCGAGAGCGCGTGAAAGAGGATCACCCCGACCGCGTACTGGTCCGCCGCCGCGGTGACGTTCTTCGCGCCCTGAGCCTGCTCCGGCGCCATGTACGCCGGGGTGCCGAGCACGGTGCCGGTGCCCGTGAGGTGCACGTCCTCGTCGGCGAGGCGCTTGGCGATGCCGAAATCAATGAGCTTCGGGGTGATCTCGCCGTCTTCGCTCCGCGCGAGGAAGATGTTCTGCGGCTTCACGTCGCGGTGCACGATGCCCCGCGCGTGCGTCGCCGAGAGCGCGGCGATCACGGGCTCCATCAGCGGGAGGATCCGCGACGGGCTCAGCGGCGCCTCGCGCTTCAAGAACGCCCCGAGGCTCTCGCCGTCGAGGTGCTCCATCACCATGAAGAGCCGCCCGCGGTCCTCGCCGAAGTCGAGCACCTCGACGATGTTCTTGTGCCGCACCTCGCTGGCGCTCTGGGCCTCTTGCAGAAAGCGCCGCGCGACGGAGCTGTGCATCGCGAGCTCGGGCAGCAGCAGCTTCACCGCGACGCGGCGGCCGATCACCCGGTGCCGCGCCTCGAAGACCGCGCCGGTGCCGCCGGCCCCGAGCACCCCCACGAGCTCGAAGCGGCCGCCCACGACGTCGCCCGGGCCGACGCCCAGCGCGCGCACGATGTCGTCGGCGCCGAGAGACATGCGCCGAGGTCAGCTCCCGCTGTCGGCGGAGGCGTCGAGGGTCGAGCCCGCGTCGGTCACGGCGCCCGTGTCGGTCACGGCGCCCGTGTCGGGGGGCGCGGTGTCGTTGAACGAGGCCTGCACGTCGCGCACGCCGCCGTCACGGAACGAGCAGGCCTGGAGCCCGTCGCCGATGGAGACACACTGCGCCAGCGGGTCGAAGAGCTGGCAGTCGCGGTTGGTGCGGCACTGGCTGTCACAGCGGCCGTTCACACACACGAGGGGCTCGGGGCACTCGGAGTGATACGCGCAGTAGCCCTGCTCCCCGGGGGGCAGGCACACCGGGCGGCTCATGTTCTGCGGGCCGCTGGAGCGGCAGCGAAAGCCCGTGGGGCAGTCCCGGTCGGGGTTCGCCGCCATGGGGTTGCAGGTCGCGCGGCAGAAGCTGCCCGCGCAGACGAGGCCGTCTTCGCAGTCGGAGTTGAAGTTGCACTGTCCGCCCGTGGCCGACAGCTTCTTGCACGCCCCGCCGAGGGCCGAGAGACCCAGACAGAGCAGCAGCACACGGAACCTGCGAATGTTCATCAACTCCCTCGACGCGGCGGTAACAGACGGCCTTCGAGGGGGGAGATTGGTCCCAATCGCGCGCGCAACGCAAGGCGGCAGCGGCGCGCTGCGAGGGTCACAGGGTCAGAAGGGCCACCAGCCCTTGCGCTCCTTGCCGGGCTCGGAGGGCTTCGGCGCGGGGCTGTGCCCCTGACACCGCTTGTCCTCGGGAACGCCCGCCAGCACCTGCTCGACGTGCATCCCGCACCCCGCGAAGGTCGCCTTGCCACACTCGTTGCACGTCACGCGACGACACATGCCTCTGCCTCCTTGCGCTCGCCCTCATCCGCGAAGACCACCGTGACCGGCGGGTTCGCCGCGAGGGTCTTCTTCACCTTGCAGTGCTCCACCGCCCGCACGAGGGCGGCGCGGTATTTCTCCGGGAATTCCTTCGGGGGCGTGAGCGCCACGCGCATCGCCTGGGCGAGGCCCGTGCCCGGCTCGAGGTCGACGTGCAGGCTCATCGCGAGCCCCTCCGTCGGGATCCCCCGGGCGTCGCAGAACCCCAGCGCGTAGATGCCCGAGCACGTCGCCACCGACGCGAGGAACAGGTCGTACGGGGCGATGGCGCTGGACGCGCCGCCGAACTGGGGCGGCTGGTCGGTCATCACCTCGAACTCGCCGACCCGCGCGCCGATGCGCTTGCCCCCCGGGAATGAAACCTTGATCTCCATCGTGGACCTCGGCGGTGAGAGCCCGCGCCCCCATCGCGAGGGTTCGCGAATTCGTTCACGACTCCGCGCGGTGCAACGTCTGCGGCACCGCGGTCACCACGAGGAGGTTCACCACCGCCAGGGCCGCGAGCGAGACGAACACCGGCGCCATCGCGTGGGTCAGCGCCGCGCGCACGACCTGCGCCTGCGCCTCGGTCACCGGGCGCCCGCCCTCGGTGTTGAGCACCGCGCGCACGAGCTCCGCGGGGGCGCTGGCGCGCAGGCGAAAGGCCAGCAGCGCGCCGAAGCCCCCGGTGCCCAGGGCGCCGCCGATGGCGCGGGCGAAGAGGTTCACCGCCGTCGCCACCCCCCGGCGGGACCACGGCACCGCCGACTGCACCGCGAGCAGCGACGCCGTCGACACCATGCCCATGCCCAGGCCGTAGACCAGCATCCACCCCTGCAGGGTGTGAACGCTCACGTCGGGCCCGAGCGCCCGCGCCAACGCCGTGAGCGCCGCGGCGATGAGCGCCGAGCCCAGGAGCATCGGCGCCCGCGGACCCACCCGCGCCAGCACCCGCGAGGTCAGAAACGCCGCCAGCGGCCAGCCGAAGAGCATCGGCGCCACGGAGCTCCCGGCCTGCGTGGGCGACAGCCGCAGCGCGCCCTGCGCGAAGAGCGGGAGCATCACCAGCGAGGTCATCATCGCCGCGCCCAGGATCAGCCCGCTCGCCGACGTGGCCGCGATCACCCGCTCGCGCAGCAGCGCCAGCGGGAGCATGGGGTCTTCGGCCCGGGTCTCGACGCGCACGAAGGCCACCGCCGCGAGCGCCGCGAGGGGGAGCGTGAGCGCGGGCGCGGTGCCGTGCACCCCGAGCAGCAGGGCCACGGTGGCGGCGGTGAAGAGCGTCGCGCCCGGGAGGTCCACGGCGCCGCCCGAGGGCGCGCGCGGGGCCTCGTGGTAGGCGCGGAGCAGCACGGCGACGCCCAGGAGCCCCACGGGGACGTTCACCCAGAAGACCCAGCGCCACGACGCGGCGTGCACGATCCATCCGCCGAGCAGCGGGCCCACGACGCTCGCGGTGGCCCACACCCCGCTCATGGCGCCTTGCACCTTGCCGCGCTCCTCGAGGGGATAGAGGTCGCCGATGATGGTGAGCGTGACGGGCTGCATCCCGCCCGCGCCGATGCCCTGCAGCGCCCGCGCGGCGATGAGCCACCCGATGCTCCCCGCCGCGCCGCACGCGAAGGACCCGAGGAGAAAGAGCGCCACGCTCGCCAGCGCCACGGGCTTGCGGCCCAC
>JBILLI010001003.1:0-2561 GCA_044376155.1 Polyangiales bacterium | reverse complement strand
GGGCCGGGGAAGGGGGCCACGCACCGGCGCGAGAACGCGCACGCGACGCGCAACCTACCTGGGGCGGTTTCCCGATCACGGGCACATGCGACGACGTGCACACGGTCCGTGGCCCGCGACCCGCGAGAAGCTCGCGCGCGCCCGCGCGCTGCGAAGTCTCCCAACCAGCTCCGAGGAGCGCCTGTGGTCTCTGCTGCGAAGGGGCGCGCTCGGCGTGAGGGTTCGTCGCCAGCACGTGCTGCTCGGATGGATCGTGGACGTCTACATCCCCGCGTGGCGGCTGGTGATCGAGGTCGACGGCTCCGTGCACGACGCCCGCGCCGAGGACGACGCGCGTCGCGACGCGGCCCTCGCCCAGGAGGGCGTGCGGGTGCTGCGGCTCCGCGTTGACGAGATCGATGACTCGCCCGAGGTGTTGCTCACGCGCATCCGCATGCACGCGACGTGACGTCGGGCGCTTCACGGCGCGCACGCCCCGGTGCGAAAGCTCATGCGAAAGGTCTCCGCGGTGGGGTTGCCGCTGTAGTCCTGCACGCCGCCCGCGGGCACGATGAGCTCGTAGCGCGCGCCCGGGCGCAGCGGGCGCGTGGGCCAGAAGTTCACCGCGCCCTCCTGCCCGGAGTACCAGCCCTCCAGGGGTGTCGTGCCGCCCTCCTCGCGCACGATGAAGCTCTGCGGGCCCACCGTGGCCATGTCGACGAACTCGTCGAAGGTCACCCCCACGCGGGTGGTCAGCGCCTGGTTCACCGCGTTGTCGCGCGGCACCACCATGTTCACCCGCGGCGCGCGGCGGTCGGGCTCGCGCTCATACGGCACCACCGAGGTGGACTGCGCGCGCACGGCGTCGTCGTCCACCGAGAGCACGGCGACGTTGCCGATGGGGGTCACGAAATCGAGGTCGCCCGTGAGCCGGAACTCGCGCTGCACGGTCATCATCGCCGGGTTGCGAATGTCCAGGGCGACGCCCAGGGCGCTCATGCCCACGAAGGCCGTGTCTTCTTTGATGTAGACGTATCCGCCGTTGGCCGTGCCGGGGTAGCGGTAGTTGCCGAGGAAGGTCGGGCGCGAGAAGTCGGTGATGTCGTAGACGATCAGCCCGCCGCCGGTGAAGTGCCGCGCGTGGTAGGCGCGGTTGCCCGAGACGTGGCCGAAGTACGAGGTCATCACCCGCGGGCGGCCGGCGAGCAGGGTGCCGTCGTCGATGAGAAAGTTCCCGCCGGGGATGGGGCGCGGGTTCGCCGGGTCGGAGAGGTCGAGGAGCGCCGTGCGCGAGCCCTCGGTGGACATCACCACCAGGAGGTTCCCGATGGCGTGCACGCCCCCCACGCGGAGCACCGGGTCCATCGGCACCTGGCGCACCAGCGTGGGGTTGCGGGGATCGCGGGCGTCGACGATGTAGATCCCGTTGTCGGAGGAGCCCACGTACACGTAGGGCGCCTGCCAGAAGGTCGACATCACCACGCGCTGGTACGAGTCGGGGTAGACCACGCCGGGGAGGGCGAAGTCGCGCACCATGCGGGTGTTCGCGGGGTCGGTGATGTCCCAGAACTGAATCCCCGTGAGGGAGGTCGCGACCATCCAACGGCGGTCGGTGAACTGAAAGCCCGCGGCGTGGACCTCGCGCATCTGCGCGTTCACCGTGGTGCCGAGGTGGCGCGGGTTGCAGGGGTCGTCGAAGGTCCACGCCGAGACCCCGCCGCCGCCCGCTTCGTGCGCCCAGGGCAGGTAGAGGTTGCCGTCGAGGATGAACACCCCGTTGTGGTGATCCCGGTCGGTGGGTCCGCCGTGCAGGTACGCGCAGGCGCGGTCGAGCTCGTTGGCCTGAAAGACCCTGCGAGGCCCGCCCGGTCCGCGTGAGGGGCCGCCGTCGACGCTCGCGTCGAACTGCATCGGACCCGCGACGCTCGGGAGGTTCACCGCCGCGTCGCCGAGGTCACAGCGAATGGGTGCCACCGTCACAACGTCTTGCGCTGCAACGACATCGGACACCTCCGGGAGGTCCGTGGGGGCGGGGACGTCGGCCGCGACGGCGCGGTCGACGGCGGCGTCGACGGCGGGCGCGGGCGACTCGGAGCAGGCCGCGAGGGTGAGCGCCAGGCAGAGCGGGAGCGCGCGGGGTGACATCGGTCGGAGGTTCGCGCGGCGGCCCACCGCGGGCAAGCGCCGGGCGGTGGTAGCCTCCCCCGCCATGAAGCACCTCGACTTCTACTTCGACCTCGCGTCGCCGTACTCGTACCTCGCGGCCACGCAGCTCGGCGCCCTCGCCGCGAAGCACGGCGCCACCGTGGCATGGAAGCCCATGGTCCTCGCCGCGGTCTTCAAGGCCGCCGACAACCACATGCCCGCGCAGAGCCCGCCCAAGGCCCGGCACATGCTCACCGACCTGCAGCGCTGGGCGAAGCAGTACGGCGTGGGCTTCGCGCTCAACTCGAAATTCCCCTTCAGCGCGATCAAGCCCGAGCGGCTGGTCATCGCCGCGGAGTCCACCGGGCGGTCGGGGGAGCTCGCCCTCGCGCTCTTCACCGCCGCGTGGGCCGACGACCGCGACATCACCTCGGCCG
>JBILLI010001004.1:0-2561 GCA_044376155.1 Polyangiales bacterium | reverse complement strand
GCGCGCGAGAGACTGAACGCGGCGCCCGCCATCATCCACGCGGTGCAGGCGGTGGCGAAGAGCAGGGTGAGGGTGTCGAGGTGAAACTCGCTCGCGGTGTGCACGATGGTCCCAACAGGGCCGATGCTTCCCGGCGGACACTGGCGCACCACGCGCAGACGGTCCCTCTGGGGTGCTTCACCGACTCAACGGCGCGCGCAACGCGGAGCTTGAGCGAGACCTCGCCCGCCGCGCCTCGGGGATCCCCGCCTGAGGCTATGCCGAGCGACGATCGAGCACCGCCGCGATGCGCGCGCGCGCGCCGTCGGCGATCGAGCGATCGCGCGAGAAGTCGGTGACCGGAATGGCTTCGCCGTCCCGCAGCCGCAGCACCGCGCGGTGAACCTCGGTGTTCATCGGCCGCGCGTCGCGGTCCTCTTCCCACGACTCCACGTCGACGGCGGCGACGTCGTCGAAGGCCACGCGGCGCTCGCTCGCGGCGAAGCGCGTGCGCGACTCGACCCGCACCTGACGCGCGGCGGGGTCGAACTCGGTGCGCTGCGAGAACCGTCGCACCACCACCGCGCCCCCGGCGAGGGCGAAGACCCCGGCGACCACCCACAACCCCGCGCGGGTCGTGGGCGCAGGTTCGCCCAGACGCGGAACCACCAGCGCGAGCGCGCTGCCCATCGCGACGAAGATCCATCCTCCCCAGACGGGCTCGTTGTTGTTGCGCTCGAAGCTCAGCGACATCGTCCGCGATCATCCCGCACCCGCGTGACACACGCCGCGCGCAGCGTGTGTCATTCGGGCAACGGGCGCTCACCCCGTGCGGCCGCGCAGAAACTCCTGGGCCCGAGGGTCCTTCGGCGCGTCGAGCACGTCGCGGGCGCTCCCCTGCTCCACGACCTCGCCGAGGTACACGAACGCGGCGTGGTCCGCGACGCGCCGCGCCTGGGCCATGGAGTGAGTCACCACAACCTGTGTGTAGCGCCCGCGCAGATCGCCCATGAGCGCCTCGATGGCCGCGGCGGCGACGGGGTCCAGCGCCGAGGAGGGCTCGTCGAGGAGCAGCACCTCGGGCTCCACCGCCAGCGCCCGCGCGATGCACAACCGCTGCTGCTGCCCGCCCGAGAGGGACCCCGCGGGCTCGCGCAGCCGGTCGCGCACCTCGTCCCAGAGGGCGGCCTCGCGCAGGGCGCGCTCCACCACGCCCGCGAGGATCGACCGGGAGGGCGCGCCGTGCAGCCGCGGGCCGAAGGCCACGTTGTCGAAGATCGACGCAGGCAGCGGGTTGGGGCGCTGGAACACCATCCCCACGCGCCGGCGCAGCGCAGACGCGTCGGCCCCGGGCGCGTAGAGGTCCACGCCGTCGAGGTACACCCGGCCGGTGACGGCGACCCCCTCGGTGAGGTCGTGGATGCGGTTGAGCGCGCAGCAGCGTGCTCTTGCCGCACCCCGACGGTCCCACCAGGGCGGTGATCGACCCGGTCGGCACCTTGAGGTGAACGCCGCGCAGCGCGTCGCGGTCGCCGTAGCGCACGCAGAGGCCCTCGACGATGAGCTTCGGAGACGACTCAGCCACGGTGCGCTCCCGGCGCGCGGTTGCGCAGCGTGATGGCCACGAGGTTCAGCGAGAGGGTGAGCGCGAAGAGCAGCAGCGCCGAGGCCTCGAGCGCCGGGCGGGCGGCCCCGGCGTCGGGCGCCTGCGTCGCGAGCACGTGGACGTGATGGGCGAGGTGCATGAACATCTGCCGCGCGTCGGTGGGCAACGTCGGCGCGTAGCTCGCCACCCCCGTGAACAGAATCGGCGCGACCTCCCCCGCGCCGCGCCCCACCGCGAGGATCGCGCCTGTCAGGATCCCCCCGCGCGCCTGCGGCAGCACCACCCGCAGCAGCACCTCGGCCCGCGTCGCGCCCAGGGCCGCCGCGGCCTCGCGCTGCGCCTGGGGCACCGCCCGCAGGGCCTCCTCCGCGGTGACGGCCACCACGGGCAGGGTGAGGGTCGCGAGGGTCACCGACGACCACAGCACCGACGGCCGCCCGAACACGGCGCCCAGGCCCGGGTACAGCACCGCGTCCATCGCGCGCCCCACGCCCAGCACGAGAAAGCCCACGCCGAAGAGCCCGAAGACCACCGAGGGCACCGCCGCGAGGTTGCGCAGCGAGGCGCGCACCAGCGACGCGAGGCGCGAGCGCGAGGGCGCGATCTCCGCGAGGTAGAGCCCGGCGCCGACCCCCAGCGGCAGCACCGCCACGGTCATCAACAGCGTGCACAGCGCCGTGCCCACCACCGCGGGGAGCACGCCGCCGCGCGCGAGGTCCGCGGTGGGGCGCGTGCTCACGAACGCCCACGAGAGGTGCGGGCCGCCCCGCGCCACCAGGGGCAGCACCACCAGGGCCGTGGCTCCGAGCACGGCACCCAGCGCGGCGCGGCAGAGCGCGTCGAAAAGCCGGTCGGCCGCGCGTGGGGTCACGCCGCCCTCCGCGCGCTCGACGACACCAGCCACGAGGCGAGCGCGTTGAGCGCGAAGGTCGTCGCGAACAGCAGCGCGCCCAGCAGGAACAGCACCGCGCGGTGG
>JBILLI010001001.1:0-2562 GCA_044376155.1 Polyangiales bacterium | reverse complement strand
GCGCGCTTCGACCCGATGCTCGCCTGCGGCGGAAAGAGCCACGAGACCATCAGCGCCCGCCGCGCGCTCACGGCGTCTTCCCCGGCGCGACGCCCCGGCGCGACCACTCCGAGCGCAGCACCGCCGAGAGGGTCACCAGCGCGCCCACGGTGAAGGCGACGAGCATCCCGAGCGTGGCGGTGGCCCCCGCGAAGGCGCAAAGCATGGCGGCGAAGACGAAGAAGTCGCGCTTGAACATCGGCCGCAGCGCGCCCGCGAGGCGCTTCAGCCCGCCCGCCTGCGCGAGCTCCCCCTCGCTCACCCCCGCGTCCTGGCCGAAGCCCAGGGGGTACTTCAGCAGGTCGCCCGAGCCGATGCGCAGGAGGTAGCGGTACTCGATGCCCGAGGCCAGGAGCCCTGCGCCAAGCCCGAGGGCGCCCACGATCAACGGCGTGGCGCCGAGCCCCGCGCGGTGCAGTCCCACCGCGGCCGCGGCGAAATAGCCGTAGTTGGTGAGGTCGTCGCCGACGGTGTCGATCCACTCGCCGGCCTTCGACCCACGGAACGTGAGCCGCGCGAGCTCGCCGTCACACCCGTCGAAGACCGACTGCGCCTGGAACATCAGCCCCGCGAGCGCCAGCGACGCGTGGTCACCGCGCGCGGCGAGCACGGCGGCGGCGACGCCGAAGGAGAGGATCCCCACGCTCAACTGATTGGGGCGCAGGGGGGTACGACACAGCAGGCGGGTGACGGCGAGGGAGAGGTGGCGGTTGAGGTGACGCGAGACCACGCCGTCCTGGGGCTTGCGGAGGCGCTGGAGCAGGGCGTCGGTGGCGGCCGCGCGCTCCTCGGGGGTGCGGGCGGGGAGGCAGAGCGAGAGCGGGTCGTGCAGGGCGCCCTCACCGCCGTCTTCGAGGGGCGGCGCGCGGCCTTCGCGACGGCGCAGGGCCACGGCTTCACCGCCGCGAAAGAGCACCGCGGGGCGCTCGGCGACGGCGCGCAGGGTGGTGAGGTCGAGCACGACGCGGTCGCTCACCGCGAGGATGTCTCCCTCCACCGGGCCCTCCACCACGTCGCACCGCAGCCGCACGCGGTCGTCGTCGCGCAGCGCCACGGACCACCCCGTCGCATCCACCCCCCACACCGCCAGGCGCTCACACCCGAGGGACTGCAACAACAGCGCGTTGCGCAGCGCGACGTGCATCCCCGCGACGCGTCCGCTCGCCCGCGGCGCCGCGCTCACGACCACCACACCGATCACGGGACCTCCGTCATCGCCGCGTGCAGCGTCGCGGCCATCTGCGCCCAGGTGGCGCGGCGCGCGAAGGCCCGCGCGTGCACTCGCACCGAAGGGTCCATCCCGCGCACCTGCGCGAGCGCGTCGGCGAGGCCGTTCGGGCGCGCGAGGTCGAGGGGCGCGAAGAAGCCCTCGGTCGTCCACGACGCGAGCTGCGCGCGGGCCGGGGCGATCACCGGGGTGCCCAGCGTGGCGCCGAGCACGGCGGCGCCGCTGGTGGTGAAGTCCTTGTGCCCCAACAACATCGCATCACTGGCCGAGAGCGCACGGGCGAGGTCGTCGCGCGACTGAAAGCCCTCGCGGAGGGTGATCCGCGGGTCACGGGACGCGGCCTCACGCATCGCGCGGAGGGTCGCTCCCTCCCCCCGCCCCATCACCCACCAGCGCAGCGAGGGGTCGGGCAGGGCGCGGAGCGCGTCGGCGAGGGCGGGGAGGTTCTTGTAGGGCGCGAGGGCGCCCGGGGTGACGAGCAGGAGGTCACCGTCACCGACGCCCGCGGCGAGGCGCAGGGCGCGGCGCGCGGGACCGTTCGCGAAGGGCGCGGGGTGCTCGTCACCGAAGGGGGGATGGGGGGCGACGACGAAGCGTCCCGCGAAGCCCCAGGCGCGGAGCTCGGGTTCGACCTCGGCGAAGTGACCGAGGACCAGGTCACAGCACGCGAGGAGCACCCGTCGCCCGAGGGCGCCGAGGTCGGGGTGGGGGTCGTCGTGCCCGAGGAGGTTGTGCGCGGTCCACGCGATCCTGACGCCCTGCGCGCGGGCGAGCGCGAGGAGCCCGCGGAGGTACGCGATGCGCGCGAGGTAGCGGGGGCGCACGGGGTCGTGGAGCATCCACTCGGGCCAATGGACGTGCAGCCACTGCGCCTCCCCGGGACGCGCGCAGAGGTCCGCGAGTCGCTTGCCGGGACGCACGCGCACGCCGCGCTGGGTGAGCGCGTCGGCGAGCTTGCGCACGTAGGGGTTGGCCTCCTCCGGCGGCGGCCAGAGGAGCACGCGGAGGGGGTGCGACGACACGGCGGCGCCGCTGATACACCCGCACCGCGAGAAACGCACGCGCGCGGCATGCGCGAATGGATGCCAGGGATCGGTGCACAACGCGGCCAGCGCGTCGTCGACGCGGCGCTCGACGCAGCCGACGGCGTGCGGTCGATCACCCTCGAGCCAACCGACCGCGATGACCCTGGCGTCATGCGAGAAGGGTAGGCAGGGCGTCAGCTCCTCCATCCACATGCAAAGACGTCCGGCCGGTACCTCGAAGAACCCCGGAGCCCTTCAAGCCGGCATGAT
>JBILLI010001002.1:0-2562 GCA_044376155.1 Polyangiales bacterium | reverse complement strand
CAGTCGTCCCTCGACCACGTCGATGCCCGCGAAGGGCAGACCGTCGAGGGGCGTGCGGCGCTTCGACACGAAGGGCGCGATGCCCAACGCCACGGGGGTCACCGCCGAGAGTCGGCCCACGAAGTCGACGCACTCGTCGATGTCGTCGTCGGTCTCCGAGGGCAGTCCGACCATGAGGTAGAGCTTCAGGGTCTGCATCGCGTGCGCGCGGGCGAGCTCGGCGGCGCGCTCGAGGTGATTCACCTTCGCGCGGCGCTCCAGCGAGGCGCGCAGACGCTCCGACGGGCCGTCCATCGCGGTGGTGAGGGTCTTGTACCCGCCCCGCTTGAGGGCGCCCACGAAGGCGTCGGTGAGGCGGTCGGGGCGCAGCGACGAGAGGCCCACGCCGAGCCCACGGTCGGCGAGGGTGTTCACGATGTCGACGATGCGGGGGTGGTCGCTCACGGCGGCGCCCACCAGCCCGACCTTCTTCGCCTCGGGCGGCACCGCGGCGAGGATCACCTCGGGCGACGCGAGGCGCATCCCGCCGTTGCTCCCGCGGCGCATGACGCAGTAGGTGCACCCCCGGGAGCACCCGCGCTCGCTCTCGATGAGGAACATCTCCGAGAGCTCCGTCTCCTTCGCGATGATCTGCGCGCGCCCCGGGACGTGGGCGTTGTCGGCGCGGGCCACCTCGGGCAAGACCTCGCCGTGCCGCGCCGGGACCCATACGTGGGGGATGTCGGCCAGCGCGTTGAGCCGCGCGTTGAGGTCGCCGTGGGCGAGCAGCGCGTCGAGCACCTGGTGCACCACCTCCTCGGCCTCGCCGATGACCACGGCGTCGGCGAAGTCGTGCAGGGGCACCGGGTTCGAGAACGACAGCGGGCCGCCCATGAGAATGAACGGGTGCCGCGCGGGGTCGCGGTCCTCGCGCAGCGGGGGAATGCCGGCGAGCTGCAGCGTCTGGATCAGCGACCCGAGCTCGCCCTCGTAGGCCACGGAGACGGCGACGAGGGGATGGTCCCCCAACGGTCGCATGGACTCGTAGGTGAGCACGGGCTCGCGCAGGCGCGCGGCGAGCTCGAGGTCATCGGGCGCGAAGGCCCGCTCGGCCACGGTGTCGGGGCGCTCGTTGAGGGCGCGGTAGATCACCTGGTAGCCCAGCGACGACATCCCCACGCGGTAGGGCGAGGGGTAGAGCAGCGCGACGCGGTGAGGCGCCTCGCGGTAGATCGTCCCGTGCTCCTGCGCGAGGCGGGTCTGGATCGTGTCTCGCAGGGTTCGCACGCGGCACATCCCTTGGCAGCGAAGCCCCCCCGGCGCAAGGGGGCGGCCGACGCTTCCCGGTCGGTGTCGGGCTCTTGCGGGGACGCGCGCCCCCGCGCTACCCACGCGGGATGAGAGCGATGGTGGTGTGGTCGGTGCTGGCCCTGGGCTGCGCGGGCGCCGGACGCTTCGGATACGCCCGCGAGTACGTCCCCCTGAACGACGAGCGCGCGTGGCAGGAGCGCACGCAGGAGGCCATCTACGACGACGTGCGCCGCAACCCCGACGCCTACCGCGACCGCGTGGTGGACTTCTTCGGCGTGGTCACCGAGGTCCCCGCGCTCCGCGGGAGTACCGCGGGGCGGGTCACCCTCCAGCTCCGCACGCTGCAGCCCCGCAACCTCTGCGGTGATGAAGCCGAGAGCTCGTGCCGGGTCACCGTGAACCCCACCAACGGGGGGCCCTTCACCGCCGTGCTGACCCTCCGCGAAGACGACATCAGCGGCGAGAACCGCGTGCAGGTGAACTCCCTGCTGCGCGTCTACGGCACGGTGATTCAAGGCGAATACGACCGCGAGGGCGGACCGATCCTGCAGGGTCAGTACTACCGCCACTGGCCCCGCGGGGAGTACGTGACCAGCGCCAACGCCAGCGCCATGCGTCGGTAGTCCCGCCATGCGCGCGACGCTGCTCGCCCTCACCCTCGCGGCCTGCACCCGCGGGCGCACCGATCTCCCCTCCCCCCGCGACGCCGCCGTGATCACCGACACCCCACGCACGCACATCTGCTACGGCGCGGGCGGATCGGCGGTGGAGGTCGCGCGGGAGCTCCCCTGCGAAGCGCTCGGCGCCAGCGAGGCGCGCCCGGCCTCGGTGCCCGCGCCGCCACCCGCGCGACGCACCCGGGTGGTCACCGACGCAGGGATCCTTTTCTGAAGCGCCCTCGCGCGCGGCGCGGTGACCGTGGTAGCGATCGCGGTGATGGGTGACGTCATCCTCTCGCGACGGTCGTTCCTGGGCGTGTCTCTCGCGGCCACCGCGGCCGCGACGGGCTGCGGCGGCAACGTGGAGTCGGCCTTCCCGCCGGGTCTCACACCCCTGCGCGAGGTGAACATCCCCGTGCGCGGGACGACCCCCGCCATGCCCTACCCCGAGAACCTCAGCGTCGAGAGCGGCAACGGCGAGTACCTCTGGGGCATCGGCCGGGGCTTCGTGCGCGCGCCCCTCGCCCGGGTGTACGAGGCCCTGCAAGACCCCGACGTGACCACCGACCGTCGGCGCGTGTCGAGCTACACGGTCACCCCCAACACCGAGCCA
>JBILLI010001000.1:0-2565 GCA_044376155.1 Polyangiales bacterium | reverse complement strand
TCTCGAAACGCTGGGATTGCAGACCGTTTCGCGTCTCACCTCCCGCCTCTCCTTCGCGTGGACCATCGCTCCGCCAGGGGTTCTCCACCCTTCCCCCGAGGCGGGGGAAGGGCCGGGGAAGGGGCCCTCGTCTCGCGAATTCGTCTCGTATTCAAGCCGTTCTCGGAGATGTGTCCCGAGGTGAACCCGCCTCGGGGGAAGGGCCGGGGAAGGGGGCCACGAACCGCGATTTCCAACGGAGAACAAGCGTGTTTCGGAGATGGGTCCCGCGCAATGCCCTCCGCGTGAGGGAGGGCAGAGGGGGCAAAGGGAGCGCGAAATCCATGTTGAGAGGGGGCGCGTCACCGCAGGCGCGAGAGCAACAACCCCAGCACCGCGAGCGCGGCGATGACCCACGGCGCGACGGTCACCCACCGCCCGCGACGCTCCGCCCGCGCGAGCTCCTCCCGCACCGTCCCGAGGGCCTCGCGGCACGCCTCCCACGGCAGCGCCGCGGTGAGCTCCACCCGCTGCACCGCCGCCGCGAGCTCCCCCCGCGCCGCCATCGCCCGCACCAGTACCGCGGTCTTCTGCCCGAGCTCCGCGGCCAGCGCGCGCCCCTCGGCGCTCTCGGGATCACTCTGCGCGAGCTCCCGCAGCCGGTCGGCGCAACGCTCCAGGCGATCTTTGTCCAGGGCCGCGCGGGCCTCTTCGAGCACCGACCAGCTCGCGCGCTGCGACAGCCGACGTCCCAGCACCCGCTCGGCCTCGGCCAGCGGACCGAGGCACTCGGGCCAGCGCAGCGCGGCCGCGCGGGTGGCGTTCTCGCGGGCGTCGAAGAGCTCCCCCCGCAGCGCCTGCGCCCGCACCGCCTCGCCCACCTCGCGCGCCGCCGCGCGGCCGTCTTCGTGGTCGAGGTCGGCGGCCATGACCCCCGCGAGGCGGTCCACCGCGGTGGCCAGGTCGTTGCGCCCCAGGGCTTCTCGCGCGGTGTCGACCTGCTCCTGGAGCCACCGGGCGAGGGGCGAGTCGTCGGTGAACACCTCGCGCCGCGCGCCGTGCACCCAGAGCGTGTGCGCGCGGCCGTGCACCTCGACCTCGGCGCGCCACACCGGGTAGCGCCGCACGATGAGCCGCTGCCGCGTGGGCCGTCGCGCCCCGTCGCCCGCGCGCTCGGCGGTGAGCATCGCGCCCGCGGCGGCGGCCAGCGCGCGGTGCGGGATCTCTCGCAGCACCTCGGCGACGTCGATCTCGGGCGCCTCGACGAAGACCACGGGCGAGGCCTCGCCGTCGCGCGCCCGCACCGCCGCGCGCACCTCGGGGGGCAGCCCGTCACCCACCACGCTGAGCGCGCTCACGGGCAGCGCCGAGACCCGCAACGCCGCGCCGCGGAGCACCGTCGCCCCGCCGTTGCACGCCGCGCACGGGCGGGCGCCGTCACCCCCGCACGGCGCGCAGGGCACGCGGCCCAGCACACACGCCTCGCAGGGCACCGTGCGACGACCCTCGCAGCGCGGGCAGCGCCCCGACCCCTCGGCCGACGAGAGCTCGCCGCCCCCGGCGCACCGCGGACACGTGACCTTGCCCCACCCCTCGCACTGCCGACACGCGGCGGTGCCGCGGCCCTCGCAGGCGACACACGCGACGCGCCCCGGGGTCTCGGCGGAGACACACGCACCGCAGGGCTGCGAGACGTCGGGGAGGTCGAGGGGTAGTTCGCCCTCCCACGAGCTCCAGGGGTCACCCTCGGGGAGTTCCAGGGACCACGGGTCCACCGCGCCGTCTTCGGTGCGGGCCTCGCCGGGGACGGGCAGCGGCGACGCGGGCGAGGGGAGCGACGGCACCACCGCGCGGGACTCGAAGCGCGTGGAGACGTGCAGCTCGAAGGCCGGGAGGAGCGTCAGCGCACGCACCGTCATGCGCTCCGCGAGGTCACTCCACGGGTGCGCGGGACGTCGTCGGGCCCAGCGGTCCACCGCCTCGCGCAGGCGCGTGAGGGCGGCGTCGTCGGCGAGGTCGTAGCTCTCGGCGAGGAGGTCCAGCGCGTAGTCCGCGCGGGGCGCGTCGGGGTCCTGCGTGGCGTCGGGGTCGTCGTCGTCGACCTCGTCGGCGCTCTCTTCGAGCACACCCGCGAGGGCGGCGAAGGGATCCTCCGGGAGCGCCTCGGGCGCGGGCACCAGCAGCGCTTCGGCCTCGGCCTCGACCCCGCGCAGCGCGTCGGTGAGCCGCGCGATTTCGGCCTCCGCCTCGCGCCGCGCCGTCGCCCACGCCTCGGCGATCTCGGCCTCGCGCCGCTCGGCCTCGGCCCGCGCCGCCGCCGCGGCCTCGGTGGCCTCCCGCGTGCGCGCGGTCTCTCGCGCGAGAGACTCGGCGACCTCGGCCTCGGCCGTGCGCGACTGCGCCTCCAGCGCGGCGCGGTGCGCGGCCTCGGCCTCGCGGCGACGGGACTCGTCCTCCCGCGCAGCCTCCACCGCGCGGCGGGCGTCCTCCGCGGCGCGGGCGGCCTGGGCCTCGATCTCCTTCGCGGCGCGGCGCTGACGGGCCTCCTCATCGCGCAGCGCGGCCTCGGCCTCGCGGAGACGCCGC
>JBILLI010000999.1:0-2575 GCA_044376155.1 Polyangiales bacterium | reverse complement strand
GATCTACGGCACCGACGACCGGCAGGACGTCTACGCGCACCCCGACATGAACCTGCGCACGCTGGCGCAGCAGTCGATCGTGGCGCTGATGCGCGACACGAAGGTCAACGTCACCAACCCCGCCAACGTGACCTTCAACAGCACCGACACCCTCGCGAGCACGCAGGACCTCTGCGCGGGTCAGCGCTTCGAGGCCGACCCCGCCTACGCCGACTGCTCGGGCACGCTCATCGACAACGACATCGTGCTCACCGCGGGGCACTGCTTCACCGCGGCCGGCGCCGACGCCGGGGCGAACGGCCCGTCGACCTGTCAGAACACCCGCTTCGTGTTCAAGTACTACCACGAGGCCGCAGGCCGCCTCGCGACCATCACCGCCGAGGACGTGTTCTCGTGCGCGGAGATCATCACCTCGGTGGATCGCATGAACCCTGACGGCACCCGGCAGGACTACGCCTTCGTGCGCCTCAACCGCTCCGCCGCGCCGCGCTTCACGCCCGCGTCCGTGGCCCGCACCAACGGCCCGACGACCATGGGTCAGTCCGTCACGGTCATCGGCTTCGGCTCGGGCATCCCCGCCAAGATCGACTCCGGCGGCACGGTCACCGACCTTCGCGCGATGGAGGGGGACTACTTCGAGACCAACCTCGACACCTTCTCGGGTAACTCGGGCTCGGGCGTGTTCGACACGGCCACGCGCGGCATGATCGGCATCCTCGTGCGCGGCGCCACCGACTACGTGCGCGCCGACGGCGGCATGTGCCAGGTCGCCAACGTGTGCGCGAGCACCCCGGGGGGAATGGGCTGCGGGGGTGAGAGCGTCAATCGCCTGCAGGGTCCCTTCGACGACTTCTGCACGCGCCTCCCGATGCACCGCCTCTGCACCGGCGCCGCGCCCACCGACGCGGGCACCGCGCCCACCGACGCGCCCGTCGCGGCCACCGATGCGCCCGTTGCCGCCACCGACGCGCCCGTTGCCGCCACCGACGCGGGACGTTCCACCGACACCGGCCCGGCCGCCTCGGGCGGCGGATGCGCCACCAGCCCCGCGCCTCGCAGCGGGTGGTCGCTGGGCTTCGCGCTCGCGGCCCTCGCGGTGGCCGCGCGCCGTCGCCGCGCGCGTCGTTAGTCGTCGATCCCCATGTCTCCCAGGCGGTGCTGCACCACCGTGAGCCCCGCGAACACCGCGGTCTCGGCGCGCAGCACCCGCCCCCCCAACCGCAACGGACGCGCGCCGTGCTCGACCAGCAGCGCGCGCTCCTGCGCCGCAAACCCTCCCTCGGGACCGACCACCAGCACGATGTCTCCGCCCCGCGCCGCGCCCAGCGCGCCCGCGACCTCGCTGCGGTCATCGAGGAACACCCGCAGCGCCGCGTCGCGCCACCCCGCCGTGGTCACCACCTCGGCCAGCGGGCGCGCGCGGTCCACGGGAGGGACGCTCCCGCGGCGGCACTGACGCGCGCCCTTCACGGCCTGCGCGGGCCAGGCGTGCACCTTCTCGTGCGCGAGCCCGTCGGCCTGCACCGAGCGCGACGTGAAGCACGGGGTGATGCGCGCCGCGCCGAGCTCCGCGGCCTTCTGCGCCACCACCAGCATGCGCTGACGCTGCAGCACCGCCACCACCAGGGTGATCCTCGCCGGCGACTCCGGCGACGACGCCATGTGCTCGTAGGGCAGCGCGGTGGCGCCGCTCGCGTCGAGGGACTGCAGCGCGCAGCGGTACCACTGCCCGTCGGGGCCCAGGAGCGTGAAGGCCTCCTTCACGTTCACCTTGCGAAACAGCAGCGAGGCCGCGGCCACGGCGTCGAGCGCGAGGGGCTCTTGCAGCGTGACCGCCGCCGCGGTGGCGATGGGACCGTAGGGGGGCGAACGATCGTCCAACGTCACATCCTTCACGCGCGCTCGACCTCCACGGGGCCCGCGATGTGCGGGCCGTACACCGCCCAGAACGACCAGCGCCCCGGCACCTGCGGCGCGCCCGCGAGGGCCTCCCAGCGCACGCCGAAGAAGGCGTCGACGGTGCCGTCGGCGCGGGCCTCGGTGTAGTTCGGCACCTGCAGCGCCACGGTGATCGCCTCGGGCAGCGCCGGGTGCCGCCCCACGAGGGTCACGGGGATCACGGCCCGCGCGCCGGGCGCCCCGACGTCGACCCACGCGGCGTCGCGGAGCCGCGCGTAGCGGGTCTCGGAGGGGTTCTCGACGCGCACCCGCTCCCGGCCCCGGGGAGCGCCCCGCAGCGCGCCCCAGAGCGTCACGCCCTCGGCGTCGACCGTGCACCGCAGCGCCACCCCGGCGCCGCCCTCGACCCGCGGCGAGTGCTGCCCCGCGCGGTAGAAAGGCGCGCCCCCATCGGTGCTCCGCGGGGGTGACACGGCGCGGGGATATCCCTCCACCCGCCGCGCGTCGAGCAGGGCCTGCACCTGCGGGTCGCGCGCCACTGCGCGACGCAGAGACACCGTCACGGGATCACTCCGTCGCGCCCCCACGAGCGCCGTCACGGTGAGCGTGCCCTCGCGCCACGGGATCGCGGGCAGCAGCGCGCGGAGGTTCACCAGCTCACACCCCGACACGCGGG
>JBILLI010000998.1:0-2576 GCA_044376155.1 Polyangiales bacterium | reverse complement strand
CCCTACAGCGACGACTTCGCCCAGCGCGGGGCGAACAACATCGTGACCTCGCCGATCTTCAGCCTCAAGACCGCGATGGCGAACCCCGCGCGCGCGGCCGTTCCGTACTACGGCGTGTCGCTCTGCAACGTGGCGATGCGGCGCGCGGTGTTCGACCGCGTGGGCGGCTTCAACGAGGTCGCGCCCTACTGGATCGACGACGCCGAGTTCTTCTTCCTCGCGGCCCGCGAGCGCTTTCAGATCGTCAACGACCCCGACCTGCGCTCGGCCCACCTCAAGCGCCCGGTGCTCTGGCCGCTCGTCGCGCACTACTTCCGACAGCGCTGGCACGGCGGGCAGTCGACCTGGTGCTTCCCCGAGCTCTACCTCCCGCAGCGCGGCGTGCGGCTCGCGGCGGGGCTGCTCGTGGCCGCGCTCACCGCGCTCACCCTCTCGCTGCTCTCGTCGCAGCGCGCGCTGTGGCTGGGCGCCCTCGCGGCCGCGGCCGCGGTGACCACGCTGGCCGTGGCGGTCTACGGCGCGCGCGCGCTCTCGCCCTCCCCCGCCCTCGCCGACCGCGTGCGCGCGGGCGCGGCCACCGCCCTCGCCACGGGCGCGACGGTGCTGGGCTTCTGGCTGGGGCTGCTCGTGGGCCCGGTGGCGTGGCTGCGGGGGAGCACGGCGCGCGCGCACAAGGCGTGGCGCTACCGCGACCGCGACGCGCCCTTCGAGGGGATCGAGGTCGCGCAGAGCCTCGGGGCGTCGGTGCGGTCGACCGTGCCCCACCGCGTGTGGACGCGCGGCGACAACCCCAACTGGCTGATCTACTTCGTCACCGCACGCTGCAACGCGCGCTGCTCGATGTGCTTCTACTGGGAGGAGATCGAGCACGCCTCGCAGTCGAAGGAGCTCTCCCTCGACGAGGTGCGCAAGCTCGCGCGCAGCCTGCCGAAGCTCACGTACCTCTCGCTCTCGGGGGGCGAGCCCTACCTCCGCGAGGACCTCGCCGACGTCGTGCAGGCCCTGGTCGACCGCGCCGACCCGGTGTTCGTGTCGATCCCGACGAACGGCGCCTTCCCCGAGCGCGTCGTGGCGGCGATGGACGCGCTCACCCGCCGCAACCCCCGCACGCAGTTCGACATCCACCTCTCCCTCGACGGGCCGCCCGAGACCCACGACCGCATTCGTCAGACGCGCGCCGCGAGCTACGCGCAGGTGATGGCCACGCACGCCGCGGTGCTGCCGCTGGTGAAGCGCCGCGCGAACCTCGGGCTGAAGTTCGTGGTCACGGTGTCGACCGAGAACATCGACGTGCTGGAGCCCTGGCTCGAGACCCTCGCCGACACCCGCGCGTGTGACCGCATCCACCTCGTGCCGCTGCACGGCAACTTCAAGGACCGCTCCCTCGCCGTGCCCCACGAGCGCTACATGGAGCTCGCCGAGCGGGTCTTTCAGCTCTCCACCCGCAAGGGCTTTCGCGGCCTGCGCCACCGGCTGTTCACGGCCCTCAAGCGCGCCTCCGACGAGCACCTGCAGCAGCTCCACGCCGAGGCCGACCTCGGGCGCGTCTGCGGCGCGGGGCAGAAGATCGTGGTGCTGGGCCCCTACGGCGACGTGCTGCCGTGCGAGCCGCTGCAGGAGTCGGTGGGCAACGTGCGCGACCACGGCTACGACGTCGCCCGCGTGCTGCGGGGCGAGGCCATGCGCGACTTCGCGCGCGGTCACCTCGGCCCGGGGCGCTGCAACTGCAACTGGGGCTGCGCCATCGGCAACGCGCAGGTGGGCGACCCCTGGTTCTACCCCACCGTGGCGAAGCACCTGCTCAAGGGGCTGCTCCCGCGTTGACCGCGCGCGGCGCGGCGAGGTCGCGGTAGACGAAGTACCCGAGCAGCCCGATCGAGCCCAGGGTCGCCATCGCGATGAACCAGGGCCACGCCTTCAGCCCCCGGGCGCGGGCGTCGCGGGCCACGACGGTGCTCGCCACGGTCATCGCGATCACGAGGTCGAGGAACACCTGCAGCCCCCAGGGCGCCCGCAGCACGGGGAAGAGCCCGGTGACGCCCGACTGCGCGATCACCCAGAAGGAGAACGCGGTGAAGGGCACGAAGACGGCGAGGGCGAGGCGGGAGCGCGGTTGCATGAGAGGTCCTTCGGGTTGAGCGAGGGAGAACCTGGATCCGCGGGGTGGGCGGCACCATGACCTCGGAGGTCATGGGAGCGCGGGCGACGTGGGGATAGCCTCTGGGGGCATGAACGCCCCGCACGCCACCTTCGGCCCGATGCTCCGCGCCCACCGCGCCGCGCGCGCGCTCTCGCAGGAGCGCCTCGCCGACCGCGCCGAGGTCTCGCCGCGACACCTCTCGTGCCTCGAGACCGGCCGCGCCGCGCCGAGCCGCGAGATGGTGCTGGTGCTGGGCAGCGCGCTCGACCTCCCGCTGCGCGACCGCAACGACCTGCTCTCCGCCGCGGGCTACGCGCCGGTGTACGCCGCCGCGGGGCTGCAGGGCGCGGCCGCGGAGCCCGTGCGCCGCGCGGTGGAGCACCTGCTCTCGGCCCACGAGCCCTACGGCGCGGTGCTGTGCGACCGGGACTTCAAC
>JBILLI010000243.1:0-9897 GCA_044376155.1 Polyangiales bacterium | reverse complement strand
CGCTCCCGCGCGCCAGAGAGACCGCCGAGATCGCCCTGGGCTACCGCGCGGCGCAGCTCTGCTTCGAGCCCGCGCTGGAGGAGCTGCGCGTGGGCGAGTCCGACGGGATGACCTTCTCCGACGCGATGCTGCGCTGGGGCGTGCCCGACCTCTACGGCGACCCCGACTCGGTGTTCTGCCCCGGGGCCGAGAGCTTCAACGCCTTTCAGCGACGCGTGCGTGGGGCCCTGCTCACCCTCGCCGAGCGGCACGTCGGTCGCACCGTGTTGGCCTTCACCCACGGCGGCGTGGTCGACCTCTCCTTCGCGACCTTCTTCGGCCTCCCCGAGGCCACCGCGCCCACCCTGGGCTTCGCCACGCGGCACACCTCGATCACCGTCTGGACCCGCCGCAACCGCGACCCCCACTGGAAGCTCGAGCGCTACAACGACGCCGCGCACCTCGTGGGGTGAGTCACTCCAGCGCGTGGCTCATGCGCAGCACCGCGCGAAAGACATCGTCGGTGACATCCCGCGGCACGCCCAGGGCCTCTCCCTGCGCGACGCGGTCGTGGAGCAACTGCGCCTCCCGGGCGGCGTCGAGGCGGGGGAGACCCAGCGCGGCCTTGCGCGCGAAGAGGCGCACCACCAGCGCGCGACGGCGGCAAAGGGCCGACAGAACCTCTCCGTCGAGCGCGTCGAGCTCTTCGCGAAGGGCGGCGATCTCGGGGTCCATGGAGCCAATCTATACCCCCGCGGTGTGATAGAGCCGCGGCGTGAGCGAGCGAAACGGCAGGCCCGAGGTGTTGGCGCCGGCGGGTGATCGGGCGAGTCTTGAAGCCGCGGCCCTGGCCGGGGCCGACGCGGTGTACTTCGGGCTCCAGGGCTTCAACGCCCGGGCGCGGGCGACGAACTTCGACGACGCCGACCTCCGCGAGCGCGTCGCGTGGCTGCACGCCCGCGGGGTGAAGGCCTACGTCACCCTCAACACCCTGGTCTTCGACCATGAGCTCGACGCCGTGTCCGCCGCCGTGCGCGCCTGCGCCGACGCCGGGGTCGACGCGGTCATCGTGCAGGACCTCGGGGTGGCCCGGCTGGTGCGCGCCCTCGCGCCGTCGCTGCCGATCCACGCAAGCACGCAGATGACCTGCACCGACGCGGGCGCCGTGGCCCTCGCCGCGGAGCTCGGGGCGTCGCGGGTGATCCTCGCGCGGGAACTCTCGCTCGACGACATCGCGGCGATTCGCGCGGCCACCGACGTGGAGCTCGAGGTCTTCGTGCACGGCGCGCTCTGCGTGGCCTACTCGGGCCAGTGCCTCACCAGCGAGGCCATCGGCGGCCGCAGCGCCAACCGCGGCGCGTGCGCGCAGGCGTGCCGGCTGCCCTACGAGCTCGTGGTCGACGGCGAGGTGCGCGACCTCGGCGACCGCGCCTACCTCCTCTCGCCGCAGGACCTCGAGGCCAGCGCGCTCATCCCGCAGCTCGCCGCCCTCGGGGTGGCCTCGGTGAAAATCGAGGGGCGGCTCAAGGGCCCCGCCTACGTCGCCGCGGTCACCCGGCTCTACCGCGAGGCCGTCGACGCGACCCCCGCGCCGGGCCGTCGCGACCGCGCGCTGCAGATGTTCACCCGCGGATCCGACACGGGCTTTCTCCGCGGGGTGGACCACCAGCGCCTCGTCGAGGGCGCGAGCTGCGACCACCGCGGGGTGCACCTCGGCTCGCTGGAGTCGTGCCGCGTCGAGCGCGGGCGTGAGCTCCTGCGGCTGACCCTCGCCGCACCCCTGTCGCTCGGCGACGGCGTGCTGGTGCAGGGGGGCGCCCGGGGCGAGGGGGAGGTCGGCGGCCGGGTGTGGTCGATGCGCCTGGGAGACAAGGACATCGATCACGCCGAGGTCGGGCAGCGGGTGTCGCTGTGGCTCGGTCCCGACCGCACGCTCGGGCCGCTGCAGCCCGGTCGCAACGTGTGGCGCACCGACGCGCCGGGCGAGGAGCGCGCGGCCCTCGCCGAGGTCGAGCGCGCGCCGCACCGACGTCCCGTGTCGATCACCGTGCGCGCCGACGCCGAGGGGCACCCGGTGTACACCGCCCGCGGCCCCGACGGCTCCACCGCCACCGTGCGCGGCGAGGAGCCCCTGCGGCCCGGGAACGGTTCGCTCATCGAGGTGCTCCGCGAGAAGCTCGGGCGCCTCGGCGACACCGCCTACGTGCTCGACGCCCTCGACGCGGACCTGCCCGCGGGGATGATGATCCCGCCCTCGTCGATGAACCGCGCGCGCCGGGCGCTGGTCTCTGCCCTCACCGCGGGCACGGTGACGTCACACCCCGTCTCCGACGCGCGCCCCGCGTCGCTCCTCGCCGCCGCCGTGCCGCCTTCGCGCGAGCCTCCGCCCGCGGGGCTCTTCGCGCTGTGCCGCAACCGCGCGCAGGCCGTGGCGGCATTGGAGTCCGGCGCCGACGGGGTCGTGCTCGACCTGTTGGAGCTCACGGGCACCGGGGATCTCTTTCGCGCGCTGCGGACGCAGTTCCCGGGGCGCACGCTGACCCTGGCGCCGCCGCGCATTCGCAAGCCCGGCGAGGAGAAGATCGACCGCTACCTCCGCGGCCTCGGCCCCGACGCGGTGATGGTGCGCGGGCTCGGCGCGCTGCGCGACGGCGACGAGGGCCTCGCGCGCGTGGGCGACGCGTCGCTCAACGTGACCAACCGGCTCACCGCCGCCGAGGTGCTCTCGCGGGGATTGATCGCGTTCACCCCGAGCTTCGACCTCGACGCCGCGCAGCTCGTGGCCCTGCTCGACGGACCCTTCGCGCCCTGGGCCGAGGTCGTGGTGCACCACCCGATGCCGCTCTTTCACATGGAGCACTGCGTCTTCGCGGCGCTGCTCTCCGAGGGGCGCGACCACCTCACCTGCGGCCGCCCGTGCGAGCGCCACGCCCTCGCGCTGCGCGACCGCGCGGGCATGGACCACCCCGTGGAGGCCGACGTGGGCTGCCGCAACACGGTCTTTCACGCCGCCGCGCAGAGCGCCGCGGGGGTGGTCCCAACCCTTGTGGCGCAAGGGGTTCGGCGCTTTCGCGTGGAGCTCGTGCGCGAGTCGGCCGAGGACGTGGCCCGCATCCTGGGGCAGTACCGCGCGCTCATCGAGGGGCGCGCGCAGGGCGACGAGGTCTTTCGCGCGCTGCGCGCCGAGGGGGGCTACGGGGTGGTGCGCGGCTCGCTCCGCGTGCTGAGCTGAGCCGCCGGGGTCATGCCTGGAGGGCGGCGTCGATGCGGGCCATCCACGCCGCGTCGAGGCGGGCGGCGAGGTCCATGGCCTTCATGTTCTCGCGCACCTGCTCCACCCGGCTCGCGCCGGTGATCACCGTGGAGACGTGCGGGTTCTTCAGGCACCACGCGATGGCGAGCTGCGCCAGGGGCACGCCGAGCTCCGCGGCCAGCGCGCCGAGGCGCTTCACGGTGGCGACGCGGGCGGGGTCGGTGAGCCCCTTCTGCAGCCACTCGTAGCCCTTCAGCGCGCCGCGGCTGCCCTCGGGGATGCCGTCGTTGTACTTGCCCGTGAGCAGCCCCGAGGCGAGGGGGGACCACACCGTCGTGCCCATGCCGCAGTCGCGGTAGATCGGCGCGTACTCGGTCTCGACGCGGTCGCGCCAGAGGAGGTTGTACTGCGGCTGCTCCACCACCGGGCGGTGCAGGCGCCAGCGGTCGGCGAAGTCCCAGGCCGCGCGGTACTCCTCGGCGCTCCACTCGCTCGTGCCCCAGTAGTGGGTCTGCCCGCGCGCGATCATGTCGTGCATCGCGAGAACGACCTCGTCGACCGGCGTCTCGGGGTCGGGGCGGTGGCAGAACACGATGTCGACGTGCGAGAGACCGAAGCGTGCGAGCGAGCCCTGGATCCCTTCGCTGAGGTACTTGCGGTTGAGGGTGTTCTTCTCGTTCGGGCCGTCGTGCAGGCCCCAGAACAGCTTCGTCGAGACGACGTACGAGCCCCGGCGCCAGCCCAGCTTGCGCAGCGCCGCGCCCATGACCTCCTCGGAGCGTCCCTTCGCGTAGACCTCGGCGTTGTCGAAGAAGTTCACCCCGGCCTTGTGGGCCTCGGCCATGCACGCGGCGGCGAGGTCTTCGTCGACCTGATTGCTGAACGTCACCCACGATCCCAGAGAGAGCGCGCTGAGCTTGAGGCCCGAGCGTCCCATGCGGCGGTATTCCATGGGCGCGGGAGTGTAGTCGCGCGGTGCCTCGGGCCCAAGCTCCACCGCGGCGATCAGCGCGCGATGAAGCCCTCGCGCTCCATCGCCTGCTGCCCCGCGGCGCTCAGCGCGAGGTCCACCAGGGCGCGCGTCGGGCCGATGGGCGCGGCGCGGGTGTAGATCCGCAGGGGGCGGGCGAGGGGGTACTGCCCGCCGCGCACCGAGTCTCGCGTCGCGCGCACGGCCACGCCGCGGGCGTCGACCACCGACACCGCGCGCACCGCGGGGGACACGTGAACGAGTCGTACCAGCGCGATGCCGTTGGGGTCCCGCGCGACCTGCGCCACCGCGGCGGGCTCGTCGACGGTGAGCAGGGCGCGGGGCGAGAGCGGCGCGCGCGCGGGGCCCAGCACGAGGTCGTCGAGCAGCGCCCGGGGCGCCGTGCCCAGGCCCGTGACCACCGGGGTGAGGGAGCCCACGCCGCGAAACGCCGTGGCCAGCTGCGCGACGCTGATGGCCGCGGTGGGGTTCGAGGGGTGCACGACGACCACGGCGTGGTCCCAGCCCGCGAGGTGCTCACACGCCGCGCTGCGCAGCTCGAAGCCCTGCACCCGCGCCGCGGCCACGCTCGCCGCGTCGGCGTCGCCGAAGCGCAGGGCCATGGGCGCGGCGCCCGCGAGCAGACGTGAGAGCGCGTCGCCCGCCGTGGCCTGCGCCGCCACCCCGTGCTCCGTGCGCAGCGCCGCGGACCACTCCACGGCCACCGAGAGCGCCCCGGGATCGCAGAGCACGTCGAGCCCCACGGGGGTGTTCGCGGGCACGAGGGCCGCGGTCTGCACGCGCGCGGTGAGCACCTCGACGCGGTTGGTCTCGCGGCGCCAGAGACCGGTCATCGCGCCCGCGGCGAGCCACCCCGCGAGGGCCACGAGGCTCAGCACCACGCGGCGGCTGGGCACGACCGTCGGGTCGGCGGGAGGCGCGGGCGGCGCGGCCTCGGCGGTGACGGGCGCGAGGCTGCCCATGGCGTAGGCATCGCCCGTCGGCGTCGCGCGGGTTGCGCGCGCGGCGTCTCCGCCGAGGGCCCAGGTGTCGGTCGCGTCGGCCCCGTCGACGGGGGCGGCGATGGGAGACATCGACAAGGGGCGCAAGGGGATCGGCGCGGCGTCGGCGTCGGTGACCTGGGTCTCGGGCTCCTCGCCGGGCGAGGGGATCACCCCCGACGCGATGCGCTCCCAGCGGTCCTCGATGCTCTGCCCGTCGAGGGCGAAGGCCACGAGCTGCGCGAGGGTGTCGGCGCCCACGCTCCACCCCTGGTCGCGCATCGCCGCGAGCAGCGCGTCGCGCATCGCCGCGGCGCTCTCCCACCGCGCGCTCACCCGGCGCTCCAGCGCGCGCATGAGCACCGCGGAGATCGCCTCGGGGTAGCCCGGCACCCGCGCCGTCGGCGGAGGGATGTCGTCGATCACCACGGACTTGTAGAGCTCCGGCGCGGCGCTGCCCTTGAAGAGACGTCCGCCGCCGGTGCTCATTTCGTAGAGGCACACGCCGAGCGCGAAGACATCGGCGCGGGCGTCGATGGCGCGGCCGGGCTCCCACTGCTCCGGGGCCATGTACGAGAACTTGCCCTTGATGCGCACGCCCTGGGTGCGGCCGAGGGCGGTCTCGGCGCGGGCGATGCCGAAGTCCACGAGCTTCACCCCGCCGTCCACCGTGACGAGGATGTTCTGCGGAGACACGTCGCGGTGCACGAGGTCGAGGGCAACGCCGTCGGCGCCCTTCGCCTCGTGGGCGTACGCGAGGCCGGCGAGCACGTCGGCGCAGATCCTCGCCGCGAGGGGGATCGGGATCGACCGTCCCTTCGCGGCCAGCAGGTGCATCAGCGTCGCCGCGGAGACCCCGCGCACGAGCTCCATCGCGAGGAAGAGCTTGTCGCCCTCGGAGCCCGCCTCGTACACCTGCGCGAGGTTCGGGTGCTGAAAGTCCGAGCCCACGAGGGCCTCGCGCAGGAACATCCGCACGGTGTCCTCGTCGGCGACGGTGGACTTCAGCACCTTCACCGCGACCTCCTTCGTCGCACCGTAGGCGCCGCCCTGCCGCGCGAGGAACACCTCGGCCATTCCGCCCGAGGCGATGCGACGCTCCAGGACATACCGTCCGAGCCTGGGGCCGTCGTCGAGGTCTCCGCGCATCTCCGCGACTGCTATACCCCATCGCCGCGCTCCCCGCGGCGGCTCACGGGTGACAGCGCGCGGTGTACCCTCCGCGGGCGATGGAGATCACACGCCGAGGCTTCCTGGCCCTCACGTCCGCCGCGGTGGGCGCCGCCTGCGCACAGACCCAGGACGGCACCCGCCCCGATGTTGCCGACGGCGCGACCACGGCCGACGACGTCACCGCCGACCTCCCGACCCCCGCGGTCGACGCGGCGGTCCCCGAGGATCGCCCGGTGGCCGTCGACGCCGCGCCCGCGCCCGACGTCGCGCCCGACGCCGTCGCATCCCCCGATGTCGCAACGGTCGCCGACGACGCGCCCGCACCCGACGCGGGGCCCGATGTCGCGACGGTTGCCGACGCAGGGCCCGATGTCGCGACGGTCACCGACGCAGGGCCCGATGTCGCGACGGGCGCCGACGCGGGGGCCGATGTCGCGACGGGCGCCGACGCGGGGTCCGACGTCCCGACCCTCGACGCGACCATGATGCTTCCGGAGCTCGGGTCGGTGTTCCCGCTCGGGCTCATGGCGGGCGACATGGACGCGACCTCGGCGGTGCTCTGGACCCGCTTCACCGGCGTGGCGTCGCTGGCCTTGCGGGTCGAGCGGATGGTGGCATCGCGCCCCGTGGAGACCGCGGTGGAGCGGGAGCTCACGCCCGGCCCCGACGGGTTCACCCACGCCCTCGTCGAGGGGCTCACGCCCGGCGCGCGCTACCGCGCGGTGTTCCTCACGCGCGACGGGGGCAGGGTCACCGGGCGGTCATCGTTCGTGCGCTTCCGCGCGGCGCTGGCCGACGGCGCGCTGGAGGTGGTGACCCTCGGCGCCACGAGCTGCACCAACGCGCTCTACCGCCCCTTCGCGCCGCTGCAGCGCATCGGAGACCAGGGCGAGCTCGACGGCTTCGTGCACCTCGGCGACATCGCGTACTGCGACGGCTCTCGCACCCTCGACGAGTTCCGCGCGAAGTACGCGCAGAACTACACCAGCGAGGGCTTTCGCCGGATGTTCCGCGAGGCCGGGTTCTACAGCACCTGGGACGACCACGAGGTCGACAACAACTGGGACCCGGAGCGGGTCAACGCGACGACCTTCGCCAACGCCCGCCGCGCCTACTTCGAGCACCGCGCGCAGCGACGACACCCCACGGAGCCCGACCGCCTCTGGCGGAGCTTTCGCTGGGGCGCCACGCTCGAGCTCTTCATCCTCGACGCCCGCGGCGAGCGCCGCCCCTCCACCCGCACCACGCGCACCGCGCAGTACCTCTCCCGCGCGCAGATGGACTGGCTCAAAGACGGCCTCGCGCGCAGCACCGCGCGCTTCAAGGTCGTCGCCAACTCCGTGCCCATCGCCAACATGCCCTTCACCTTCGGCGGCGGCGACGACCGCTGGGAGGGCTACGCCTCGGCCCGCGACGAGATCCTCGACCACATCACCGGCCGGAGCATCCGCGGCGTGTGGTGGCTCTCCGGGGACTTTCACCTCGGCGCCGTGGGCAAGCTTGAGAGCTCCGGCGCCCGCAGCGCGATGCGCGACATCATCGCCGGACCGGGCGGGCAGTTCCCGAACCCGCTGTTCCTCTCGCTCCTGCCCTCGCAGTTCGAGTTCACCACCGGCGAGAACAACACCGTGACCCTGCGCGCCGACCCGGTGCGAAACGAGCTCACCGTGCGCTTCATCAACGGCGCCGGGCGGGTGATCTTCGAACGAGCCTTCGCAAACCCTTGACAGGTCGTTCAGGGGTTCGAGGCGCACGGAATGCGCCGAAAACGTGGCCAATTCGTTGAGGACGAATCGCCCTCAATCGACGCGACCATCCCTTAAGTCAGCGACGAACTAGCCGCTCTTGGGTCATTGCCCACCGGGTGAGACACGTCGTCACACCCCGGGCGATGAGGAGCGTTCATGTCCTTCGACGACATCGACGCCGCAGACGAGGCTGACGACACGCCCATCGAGGACACCTACCTGATCTTCCGCGTCGGCGCGGAGGAGTACGCGGTGCCCGTGACGAGCGTGACGGAGATCGTGCGGCTGCAGAAGAGCTTCGCGGTGCCCGACGTGCCGAGCTGCGTGCGCGGGGTGATCAACCTGCGCGGCAAGGTCATCCCCCTGGTCGACGTGCGACAGCGCTTCGACCTCGCGCCCGCGGTCTACAGCGACCGCACGGTGGTGGTCGTGCTCGAGTTCGCCGACTCCGCCACGGGACTCATCGTCGACGGCGTCAGCGAGGTCGTCGAGATCCCGCCGGCGCAGATCGAGCAGCGCGTGGGCTGGAGCGGACGCGACGGGAGCGCGCGTCCGGTGGTCCGCGCGGTGGGCAAACGCGGCGAGTGCGTGAGCTTCATTCTCGACGTCAGCGCACTGCTCGACCTCCACACCCATCACGCCCCGACCCGCGCCCGCGCGCACCTTGAGGAGTCACGCACATGATCAAGAAGCAGAATGTCGGCGCGACGCCGAAGGCCCTTTCGAAGAACACGTTCGACGAGCACAAGGCGGAGCTCGACGCCGTCAGCCGCTCCCTCGCCGTGATCACCTTCTCCCCCGACGGGACCATCCAGGATGCCAACGCGAACTTCCTCCGCACCGTGGGTTATGACCGCGAGGAGATCGTCGGCCGCCACCATCGCATCTTCGTCGACCCTACCTACGCCGCCAGCGTCGAATACGAGGACTTCTGGCGCGGGCTGCGTGGGGGCAGCTTTCTCAACGCGGAAATCCAGCGCATCGGCAAGGGGGGCCGCCCCCTGTGGCTCCAGGCGATCTACAGCCCCGTCTTCGGTCCCGAAGGCGCGGTCACGAAGATCGTGAAGTATGCCTTCGACGTCACCGCTGAGCGCCTGCGCCAGGCGGCCGACCGCGCCGAGCGGGAGCAGGCGCTCACCGCGAGCCTGCGGGTGAAGGGCGCCCTCGACTCGTCGCGCACCACCGCGCTGATCGTCGACGAGACCTTCACCATCGTCTACGCCAACGACAGCATCATGAAGCTCCTGCGCCGCCACGAGGCCACGCTGCAGAAGGACCTCCCGCAGTTTCGCGCCGACGAGGTCATGGGCATGTGCATCGACCGGATGCACAAGGACCCCATGCGCATCCGCCGGCTGATGCAGGGCCTCACGCAGGGCTACCGCAGCGAGCTGCGCATCGGCGGCCGGGTCTTCGACCAGGTGGTCACCCCCGCGAAGAACAGCGCCGGGCACACCGTGGGCTGGTCGCTGGAGTGGATCGACCGCACCGACGAGCTCGCCGCCCAGGGCGACGTCGAGCGGGTGATCAAGGCCGCCGTCGCGGGTGACCTCACGGGCCGCGTCGACGCCGCGCGCTACGAGGGCTTCTTGCGCAGCGTGGGCGCGGGCGTGAACGACCTGCTCGACACGGTGGGCGAGTCGCTGCGGCACGTGAAGGTCGCCGTCGAGCAGATCGGGCAGGCCGCGGCGCAGCTCCGGTCCACCAGCCAGATGATGTCCTCGGGCGCGCTGCAGCTGAACCGCGCCGCGGAGGAGTCCGCCGGGGCGCTCG
>JBILLI010000997.1:0-2581 GCA_044376155.1 Polyangiales bacterium | reverse complement strand
ATCCCGCGCAAGGGGATGGAGGTGGTGGTGCACTTCCTGGAGGGTGACCCCGACCGGCCGCTCGTCACGGGGGTGGTGTACAACGGCACGCACCCGCTGCCCTTCCCGGTGGAGGAGCACGCCACGCGGAGCGGGATTCGCACGCAGAGCACCGACGGTCAGGGCTCTCCGCTCAACGGCCACTTCAACGAGCTCAGCTTCGAGGACCAGGACGGCCGCGAGGAGGTCTACCTCCACGCGCAGCGCAACCTCCGCGAGAAGGTGCGCCACGACCACACCACCCACGTGCTCCACGACCACACGAACACGGTGGACCACGACGACACCGAGACCGTGGGGCGCGACCAGCAGCTCACGGTGAAGCACGACCGCAAGGTGGTGGTGCACCGCGATCAGGGGGTGCACGTGAAGCACGACCTCGCGACCCGCATCGACAACCACGAGGATCGCGTGGTGGGCGAGGGCGGGCGTGACACCCGGGTGTACACCCGCGACGTTCGCACCGTGGTCGGCGATGACAACCTCACGGTCGAAGAGACCCAGCAGGTGTTCGTACGCGGCACGGCCGATCACAACTATGACGGCGACCATCTACACATCGCGCATACGGGCGAGTCAGGCACGCTGTTGCGCTTCGATCGAAACCACGCGAAGTGGCTCAGCCAGAAGTCGATCTACATCGAGAACCCCGTGGGCGAGGTCAAGATGGAGCCCCGCGCGGTCACCATCACCTCCAAGCAGGACGAGGTGGTGATCCGCTGCGGCCAGTCCATCGTGCACGTGAGGAACGACGGGACCATCGCGCTCAATTCCGCCAAGGCGATCACCCTGAAGAGCGGCTCGGCCAACGTGGCGATCGACCACGAGGGCAAGGTCGCGGTGACGGGCTCGCAGGAGGTGAAGCTCTCGGCGGGGAGCAGCACCATGGTGATGAAGCCCGCGGAGGTCACCGTGACGTCGGGGAAGATCAAGCTCAACGCGTAGTTCGTGCCCCCGCGGGAATCGCGCGTGTGCCGCCGGGCGTTCTCGCGGGGTAGACTATGACCCTCATGACGCCTGCGGAGACCACGCTGCTCCTCGTCGAGGACGACCCCTCGAACCTCGAGTCCCTGGAGCGCCTCTGCGCGAAGGAGGGCTACCGGATCCTCACGGCCACCGACGCCCGCTCCGCGCTGGACATCCTGCGCAAGCAGCGCGCGCACATCGTGGTCACCGACCTGATGATGCCCGGCCTCTCGGGCATGGACCTGCTCAAGGGCATCAAGGCCGTGGCCCCCGAGACCGAGGTCATCATGATGACCGCCTACGGCACCGTCGAGACCGCCGTGGAGGCCATGCGCGCGGGGGCCTACGACTTCGTCGAGAAGCCCCTGAAGCGACTCCAGATCCTCAAGAGCGTCTCGAAGGCCATGGAGAAGGCCGGGCTCGTCGCCGAGAACCGCACCCTGCGCGAGGAGATCTCGCAGCTCCGCAAGCGCGAGATCATCGGGACCTCCCCCGCGCTCCGACAGGTGTTGGAGATGACCGGGCAGGCCGCGCCCTCCATGGCCACGGTGCTCATCCTCGGGGAGAGCGGCACGGGCAAGGAGCTCCTTGCGCGCTTCGTGCACGCGCGATCACAGCGGGCGAGCGGGCCCTTCGTGGGGGTGAACTGCGCGGCGATCCCCGAGTCGATCCTCGAGGCCGAGCTCTTCGGGTACGAGCGCGGGGCGTTCACGGGCGCGGTGCAGAAGCGCGACGGGCGCTTCGCGCAGGCGAACAAGGGCACGCTCTTTCTCGACGAGATCGGCGAGCTCGCGCCCTCGGTGCAGGTGAAGCTCCTGCGGGTGCTGCAAGAAGGGGAGTACGAGCCCCTGGGCGGTCGCACCCAGCGCGCCGACGTGCGGGTGGTGGCCGCGACGAACCGTGACCTCGCCGCCGAGGTCGCCGCCGGGCGCTTTCGCGAGGACCTCTATTACCGCCTCAACGTCATCGCCATCACCTCGCCGCCGCTGCGCTCGCGGCCGGGGGACGTGCCCCTGCTCGTGGAGCACTTCCTGCGGGTGTTCGGGCAGCGCAACGGCAAGGGGCCCTTCACCGTGAGCGCCGCGGCGATGGAGAAGCTCTCGCGCTACCCCTGGCCGGGCAACGTGCGCGAGCTCGAGAACACCCTCGAGCGCGCCGTGGTCCTCGCGCGCAACACGGCCCTCGACCTCGGGGACTTTCCGAAGTCCATGGTCGAGGCCGAGCACACACGGCAGGAGCTGGTGATCCCCATCGGCACCCCGTTGGAGGAGATCGAGCGCGCGGTGATCCGCGAGACCCTGCGGGTCACGGGCGGCGACAAGCGGCTCACCGCGCAGCTCCTGGGCATCGCCACGCGCACGATCTACCGCAAGCTCGCCGAGGAGCGCGACGCGGCCGACCCCGACGAGTCGTGATCCCTCCGCACCGACGCACACTCCTGCTGCTCGAGGCGTGGGCCCCGGTGCTCGCGCGCGCGCAGACCCCGCCCCGCGCGGAGGAGCGTCGCCCGTGGCGCGCCCACGAGGCCCTGGGCGTGTCGTGGCTGCGCTTCGGGCTCGAGCAGCGCACCCGCTTC
>JBILLI010000996.1:0-2583 GCA_044376155.1 Polyangiales bacterium | reverse complement strand
TCTTGAAGACCACCGCCCAGCCGTCGCCGATGTCGACCACGCCGGCGTTCTCGCCAGGGCCCTGGATCACCTTCGGACCCTTCGTCGGGAGCCTTCGGAGGTGAACCCGCGAGCTCTTGTACGAGCAGTGCTCGGACCACATCACCGACAGCACCCCGAGCTCGGTGAACGACGGCGTGCGCCCCAGGGACTGCACCGCCAGCGCGTACTCCTCCTCGCTCAGCCCGTGGCCCTTCGCGAGCTCCAGGGTGACCTCCGGCTCCTTCATCACCGCCTCCTTCACGCGCTCACCAGGAACTTCAACGCCGTGCGAAACAGCCGCGCGCCATCGGCGCTCCCGAGGGCTGGCTCCGACGCGCGCTCGGGGTGGGGCATGAGCCCCAGCACGTTGCGCCGCGGGCCGCCGTAGATCCCTGCGATGTCATGGAGGGAGCCGTTGGGGTTCCAGGGGAGTCCGTCGTCGGGCCCCGGGGCGTACCGCAGCGCAATCCGTCCCTCGCGCTCGAGGGTCTCCAGGGTGCTGGCGTCGGCTTGATACCGCCCCTCGCCGTGCGCGATGGGGAGGCGCAGGGTCTCGCCGCGCATCCCCTGGGTGAACGCGCCCTCGCCGTCGACCCGGAGGGTCACGTCGCGGCACTCGAAGCGCAGGTGGGCGTTGCGGGTAAGGGCGCCCGGGAGGATCCCCGTCTCGGTGAGGATCTGAAACCCGTTGCAGATGCCCAGGAGCAGTCCGCCGCGGTCGGCGTGGGCCTGCACCGCGGGCATGATGTGGGCGAAGCGCGCGATGGCGCCGCAGCGGAGGTAGTCCCCGTAGGAGAAGCCTCCCGGGAGCACCACGAGGTCGGTGCCCGGGGGCAGCTCGAAGTCCTTGTGGAAGACGTATTTCGTGGGCACCCCGAGCACGCGCGACAGGGTGTAGAACGCGTCGAAGTCCGCGTTGGAGCCTGGGAACTGAACGACCGCGGCGAGCATCGACGCGCACGCTAGGTTCAGTGCCGAGGGAGACGCAAGCGGCAGCTTCGCAACGCCCGCCGGATGCGGTAGGAGCGCAGCCTCTCCATGGCCACCGACGCCGATCCGCAGCGCGAGCAATTCCTCCACGGCCCGTTGGGCCCGACGGTGCTTCGCTTCGGCACGCCGCTCGCCCTGGCGATGGTCCTGCAGGTGCTCTTCAACCTGGTGGATCAGTACCTCATCGCGCGATTGCCCTCCGCGGTGCGCGACGCCTCCCTCGACGCGCTGGGCATCTGCGACATGGTGGCGGCCCTCGCGACGATTCTCTCGTACGGGTACTCCTCGGCCACGGCGACGCTCATCGCGCAGGCCCGGGGGCGTGGTGACGACGATGAAGTCGCCCGACTCGCGTGGGGCTCCCTCGGCGCGGTGACCGTCTTCGGTCTCACCCTCGGCGGACTGGGCGCGCTCTTCGCGGATCCCATCGTCGGCGGGGTGCTCGGCGCCAAGGGTGCCGTGCGCGCGCTCGGGGTGGGGTATCTCCGGGTGATCCTGGGCGGGGTGGTGACGGTGTTCCTGATGTTCCAGGGCACGTCGATCCAGCGGGCGCTGGGGCAGAGCAAGCGCACGCTGGTGGCGTTTGTGGTCGGCAACGTGCTCAACCTCTTCCTCGCCGTGCTCCTGGTCTACGGCCCGGGTGAGGCGCCGGCGGTGTTCTCCTGGGGCCCCCCCATCGCCCGCGCGCTGCACCTCCCGCGGTGGGAGGTCGTGGGCGCGGCCTGGGCCACGGTCATCGCGCGGGTCATCGCCTCGCTCATCCCCGTGGTGCTCCTCGCAGGCACGCTCAGGGTCCGCGCGCGCAAGGTGTCGTTCCTCCCGACGCGCGAGGACCTTCGCCGCACGGTCGCCCTCGCGTGGCCCACGAGCACCCAGTTCAGCGTGCGCATCGCCGCGGTGCTGCTGGTCATCGCGCTGGTGCACCACTTCTACACCACGCCCACGAACTCCGACGCGGGCACGGCCTACGCGCTGTGCCTCCGCATGGAGACCATGGCCCTCTTCGTGAGCATGGGCTGGGGCAGCGCCGCGCAGACCGTGGTGGGCACCTGCGTGGGCGCGGGGAAGATCCCGCGCGCGCAGGCCGCGGGGTGGTGGGCGGCGGGCTTCAACGCGGTGACCATGGCCACCCTCGCCGTGCTCTATCGCGTTGGGGGAGAGGCGTTTCTGACGTTCTTCAGCGCGAACGCCGAGGTCGTGCGCATCGGGGTGGGGTACCTCGGGGTGGTGGGTCCGAGCTACGTGCTCTTCGGCTTCGCGATCGTGCTCTCGAACGCCATCGTGGGAGCCGGGGCCTCGCGGCTCGCCATGGTCATGGACCTCGCGCTGGTCTTCGCCGTGCAGCTCCCGCTGATGTTGATCGTGGCCGCGGCGCTGCACGCGCCGAAGGAGACGCTGTGGCTCTCCATCGCGGGGGTCTACCTGCTCACCGCGATGGGCTACGCGACGCTCTGGCGGCGGCCGTCGGCGTGGGCGCCCGGGGGCGCGGCGTGAGGGCCCCCATCCCCGGCCCTTCCCCCGCCTCGGGGGAAGGGTGGAGACGCGCTGTCGGCGAGATGGTCCACGCGCCGC
>JBILLI010000995.1:0-2584 GCA_044376155.1 Polyangiales bacterium | reverse complement strand
CGACCTGCGCACGCGCTACGGCTACTCCACCTGACGGCGGCCGCGAGGCCCGGCGCTGCGCGCGGACGTCTCAGCGCGCCCCCGCGCCGCGGTGCATTGTCACGCCTCGGGATCACCTCGCGCGACGGATCGCCCGACGGCACGTCGCGTGAAGGTGAGCGCGTGCATGAGGCTGCTCGGATGCATCGCCGCGCTCGCCCTCGCGGCGTCGCTGAGCCTCGCGGGCTGCGCGCTCACGCCGCGGAGCGTGGCGCGGGAGGTCGCCGCGGCCACGCCCCCGGCCGCGATTCGCTCGACGCTGCAGGCGCTGAACGACGCGGAGAACCAGCGGCTGCTGCGCGCGCTGCTCGCGAGCCCGGAGCTGCGCAACGCGGCCCGGGCGCTCGCGGAGGACCTCTCCGACGGGGTGATCGCGACGCTGGAGTCGCCCGCGCGCGTCGAGCGCATCGAGCGACTCACGGCGCGGTACCTCGCCACCCTCACGCTGGCGCTCACGCGCAGCATGGCCGACGGGCTGCGCCGCGACCTCAGCCCTGCGCTCGCGGCGGCGGCGCGCGAATCGCTCGCGGGCGCGCTGCGCGAGGGCCTGCGCGAGGAGCACCAGCGGGCCCTCGAACGCATGGCCGAGGGCTTCTCGCGCGCGACCGTGGAGGCCGCCAGCCGCGCCGCGGCGGAGGGTGTGCAGCGAGACCTCGCCCCCTCGCTCCGCGCCGCCCTCCTCGACCCGCGCACCGCCGAGGCCCTCACGGCGGTCACGCGCACGCTCGCGCGGGGCGTCGTGCTCGGGAGCAACGACGCCATGACCCAGCTCCAGCAACAGCATGCGCGCACGGGGCGCCCGTCGTTCCTGGGGAACCTCTCGAACCTCACCCAGGACAGCGTGCGGCTCGTGCAGTGGGTCGCCCTCGGCGCCGTCGCGATCGCGTTGCTGCTGGGCGTCTGGGTGCTGCGCCTCACGCTGCGCGGGCGGCGGGTGAGCGCCGAGCGCGACCGGCACGCCGACGTCGCGCGGGCCGCGAAGGAGCGCGCGGAGATCCTCCAGCGGCGCGTGCAGGGCGCCCCGGTGGAGAGGGTGATCGACGGCGCGTTCGCCCGACACGCCCCGGAGTGACGTCGCTACACCGCGCCCCACGCGCTGAAGAGCGCGTCGCCGACGAAAGCGCCGCCTGTCTCGCGGAGCTCGTCTTCGAGTCGCTGGTCGAGCGTGTCGACGTCGACCTCGGCCTCGGTGGCCACGCCGCGCGATCATCTGCGCGAGGTTGCCGTGGCCTCACCCGAGGTCGAGCACGCGCATCCCGCGCGACACGCCCGCGTCGACCCGCACGCGCTCCATCATCGCGTCACGAGGATCCACGATCATGCGCGTGGGGAGATCACGGCCGTCGCGAAGAACCCACGCGCCCGCGCCGACGCGCGGCCATCGACCGTCGGGACGGCGGCTGTTTCGCTTGACCCATCGAGGCGACAACACGTACTCCGTCTCCGACAGGGGATGCGCAGGGCCCCCAAGGAGAAGAGGCGTCGATGCTCAGGTGGCGAATCGGTCTGGCAACCATGTGCCTCGCGTTGGCGTGTCGCGTCGAGCGGTCGGTGGTGACCACCGGACCGGCATCGACCCCGTCTCCGTTGATGGTCGGACTCATCCCCGCGTCGGCGCTCACGGGCACGTACACGGGTGACTGGGGCACCATGCACCTGCAGGTGGACGGCGCCGAGGTGCGAGGCGCCTACAACCACAGCAACGGACAACTCGTCGCCCGCATCGAGGGAGACGTCATCCGCGGCACCTGGTGCCAGGACTCGGCAGCCATGAGCCCCCCGTCGGGTGCCGTCGAGTTCCGCTTCACCCGCGACGCCGACCAGAGCATCCGCGTCGACGGCCGCTGGACCTACACCAGCGCGCCCGATGCGTGGCACGACGACTGGGACCTGACCCTTTCAACCACCCCCGACGCGGCGCTCGCGGCGAGGGTCTCCAGCGCGCGCTGCACCTCCGCGCCGGCCGCGACCGCGGCGTGGACACGCCGGCCCGACGTGGCCTCGTACTGGAACGTCGCCGAAGGCGCCACCTGGGGAGGCCTCGTGCGCATCGAGCGCGGCATCACCCTGGAGCAGGCCCAGCAGCACGCCGCGGCCGATCCCCAGGTGACCCACTTCTTCTTCACCACCGGCGGGCAGCTGGTGCTCGAAGCGGGACGCGACGACCGCACGTTCCAACAGGGCGACGCCGCGTACTTTCGCGGACCGAGCTGGTGGGGGTCCGCGCCCGGGCTCGCCGACGGGTACGAGCGCGCAGCGACGCGCTGAAGAGGTTCAGCACGCCGTCGAAGATGCGCGCGTCGGTGCGCGGACGAACGCTCGGCGTCACGGCGCGCCGCGGCGCTCCCACGATCTCGTCGAAGGCGTCGCTGGTGGGCGCGGCATGCGCGTCGCCCGTCGAGGTCGTCGGGAGGAGGGCTCCCGACGACGGGAGGACCGCACGGATCATGACTCGGTGCGCCGAGTGCGATCCAGACGGGAGAACAGTTCCGCCATCGCTCGCGCGGCGTGCGGTGTCGACAGGCGACCACCTCGGGGGATGGCT
>JBILLI010000242.1:0-9927 GCA_044376155.1 Polyangiales bacterium | reverse complement strand
CGAAGGAGCGTGCGCTGCGCGCACGGGAGGTGATGGAGCGGCCTCTGCGACCGTGCGAGGATGTCGCATCGCTGGCGCCTGAAACCCTCTTCGTCGCGCTCTGCGCGACGCGCTGCTGTCAGCCCCCGCAGGGGGCGGTCACCTCCAGACACCGGGTTCAGCCCGTGCAGGACCGAAGGGCCGTCCGCGCGGGCGGAGCCGGCGGCACGAACCGCGTCGTCCACCTCTCGCACGCAGCGGGTGGCGCATCGCGACGGTGCCGGAGCGGTTTGGGCAACGGGTAGCAGCACGCTGGGACAGACTGCGTCCACCCCCTCGAAGAGAGGGCTTGCGCATGCGTATGCATCAATGCATATTCTGGTTGTCCGCCCCGCGGTGGGGCGGTCGAGGGAACCGGCGTCGGCCATGATGATGCTCCTGCGCGCGCTGCGGATCGAGTCGGACTGGCCGGACCCGTGGGGCTTCACGCCCCTTCGAGCGACTGGAGGAACTCCTGAGCCTCCTCCAGCGCCGCGTCCTCGGAGAGGGCCTTGCGGGCCAGGAACGCCGCCTTGCGGGCGTCGCCCTGCCGTTGCGCGATCTGTCCCTGCCGAAGGAACGCCAGCGCGCGGGACATGGGCCCCGGGGTCTTCATCAGCGTGACCGCCCGCAGGGCCTTGAGGGCCGTCTCGTAGTTCTCGGTCTCCATCGCCACCTCGGCGAGCTCCGAGGCGACTTGACCGTTCTGCATGTCGCTGTCGAGGGCGGCGTTGAGCCAGGCGAGCTCCACGGTCTGGTCCCCCGCGGCGTAGGCGAGGCGCCCCATGCGGTGCTGGAGCACGGCGAGCTCCTTGGAGCGCCGCCCGCGGTGGGCGTTGATGGCCTCGTTGAGCACCTGCGAGGCGTCTTCGAGGCGATCGGCGCCGGCGTAGGCGTCGGCGAGGAGCACCACCCCGTCGTGGTCCGAGGGGCGCAGGGCGTGGGCGGCCTCGAGCACCCGCGCGGCCTCCGCGGGCGCCGACGCCGCGTCGAGCAGGATCTCCCCCGCGCGCCGCAGCCGCTCGAAGCGCACGGCCTCGTCGGTCTGCCGCAGGGCCTCGGCCTCCCACAGCGCCGCGGCCTCCCGCGCCATGCCCATGGACTCGTAGAGGGCCCGCAGCCGCGCCCGCAGGGTGTCATCCTCGGGGCGCTCCTCCAACACCCGGGCGAGGGCCGGCAGGGCGTCTCCCGGGCGGCCCGCGCGCTCACACGCGTCGGCCAGTCGGGTCGTCGCCTCGGCGCGGGCGTCACCCTCGCTCAGCTCCGCCACCCGGGTGAGGGTGTCGGCGGCGTCGTCCCAGCGCTCGCCCGCCACCTGCGCGTCGGCGAGGAGCCGCAGCGCGTCGGCGTCGTCGGGGGCGCGCTGCACCCACTCATGCAACAACGCATACGCGGCCTCGGCCTCGCCCGCGTAGGGCAGCACCTCGATGAGCCGCAGGGTCAGCACGCGCTCGGCCACCCCCTCGCCCGCCCCCGCGGCCACGAGCCGCGCGCGGTCGAGGGCGCCCACGAGCTCGGCGGCCACGGCCTCGCCGCCCCGCGCGAAGGCCGCCTCGAGGTCGGCCACCGCGGAGGCGTCGTCGCCCACCGCGCCGCTCACCGCCGCGCGGAGCCGCAGGAGGTCGGCCACGGAGGAATCTCCGCCCAGGTTGGCGTCGATGGCCGCGGTGACCGCGGCGAGGGCGTCGGGGTGCCGCCCGGCCATGGCCAGGGTGCGCACGTGCTCGTCGAGCAGGGCGAGGTCCTCGGGGAGAGACTCCCGCGCCTTGGCGAGGAGCTCGGCCGCGGTCACGGCGTCGCCGAGGCGGTCGCGACGGAGGGCCGCCGCGTGGCGGTAGCCCCCGGCGCGCGTCGCGGGATCGCCCTGCGCCGCCGCCCAGGTCAACGACAGCTCGGCCAGCGCGGCCGCGTCGTCGCGGTGGGTGAAGCGGTGCTCCAGCGCCGCGCGGAGCTCGTCGTCGAGGGGCTTCGCGCGAAAGCCCAGGACCAGCGCGCGCTCGACCCCGTCGTCGTCGTAGAGGGCCGCGCGCAGCGTCGCGAGGCTCCTTGCCAGAGAGGCAGCCTCGTCGCCGCCCTCGACCGCGAGCAGGCGCTCGGTCACGTCGGCGCGCTCGCGCTGATCGTCGGCGTCGGTGAAGAGGCTCACCGCGGCCCGGAGCAGCCCGCGGTCGGCGGGGGCCACGTCGAGCGCGAGGCGAAGCACGTCGAGCGCGCCCTCGCGGCGCGTCGGGGCGAGCAGCGCGGCGAGGCGCGTGCCCATCCCCGCCGTACCCGCGGCGTCGTTGCGCTCCCGCGCGGCGTCGAACTGCCGCATGAGGAGGTCGGCGAGGTCCTCGTTGCGGCCCTCGCGGGCGAAGAGGTCGGCGAGGGCCGCGGTGGCGGCGTTGTCCTCGGGGTCCTCGTCGAGCACCTCGCGCAGGGTCGACACGGCGGTCTCGACCCGCGACGGGTCCTGCAGGATCAGCGGCACCCAGAGCATGCGCAGCGCGTTGCGGGTCTCGCGGTCATAGACACTGTTGATGGTGGACTCGAGCAGCGCCTCCATCGCCCGGCCGTCGCCCATCGCGCGGTAGACCTCGAGCAGGGGCGCCCACACCGCGCGGTCGCCGAAGTCATCCGCGCGCAGGCGCTCGTACATCTCCGCGGCCAGGCGCAGGTCGCCCAGGGGCCCCGCCGCCAGCGCCGCGGCCTCGAGCGAGAGCCGCCGGGCCTCGTCGGGGTCGGCCGCGTCCCTCGCCGCGAGGAGCCACGAGAGCGCCTCGGCGGATTCTCCCGCGGCCGCGCGGCGGCTGGAGAGAGACACCATCGCCCACACCGCCTCGCCCGGCACCTCCCGCGCCCGCGCGACCTCCACGGCCCGGCGCAGGAGCTGGTCTTCGACGTCGCGCGCGCCCGCGGCCTCGGCCCGCTGCACGCCCTCGCGGAGCACGTCCATGCTCACGGCGTCGTGCTGCGCGCGGAGCTGCAGCGCGTCGAGCAGCCGCACGTCGTCGCCGCCCTCGCGCGCCAGTCGCTCGTAGAGCGAGAGCGCCGAGTCCTGCGCGGGGTGCGCGTCCAACGCGCTGCGCAGCAGGGACATCGCGCGCCCATCATCCGGCGCTCGCTCCCGCGCCCACGAGAGCCAGTCGACCCCCTCGTCGCGGGTGCCCTCGTCCTCCGAGGCGAGCTGCAGCGCCGCGAGGCGCCACGCGTGGGCCGCGCGGTCCTCGCCCTCCTGGTCCACGAGCTGGCGCAGCGCGAGGCGCTGCCCGGCGTCGTCGCCCACGGCCTCGCCCACGCGGACCATGGCCCGCCACGCCTGCACCCGCGCGTCGCCCTCGGCGATGGCCTCGGCCTCGGCGTAGACCCTCGCCGCGCGCGGCAGGTCTCGGGTGCCCTCTTCTTCCAGCAGCGCGCCCAGGCGCAGCAGCAGGGTCGACGCCGTCGCGGGGTCGCCCTCGGCGCGCACCTGCCCGGCGACGTCGCCCAGCGCGTCGACGTAGCGCGCCGTCGCGTCGAGCTCCCGCGCGAGGTGCAGCGAGGCGTCGTGGAGGTCCATGTCGAGGGGCGTGCAGGCCAGCGCCCGGAGCCGCGCGTCGAGGGCCTCCCCGGGGCGGTCCAGCGCCATCTCCAGCACGACCGCCATGTCCTTGAGGATCTCTGCGGCCTCCGCGGGCGTGTGCTCCAGGCCCAGCCGCGCGGACTGGCACCGCAGCAGCAGGTCGAAGCGCCCCGCGGCGCGCAGCACGCGCCCGAGGCGCACGCTCTCGAGGTCGCTCCGCGCGGCGGTCTCGAACGCGCTCTCGAGGGTCTCCCGCGCGCGGTCGGGCTGTGCCAGGGACTCGGCCACGCCGTGCAGCGCCCAGAGCACCTCGCTGGGGCCCACCGCGTCGGGGTCGGTGGACGTGTGCCGCCGCACGATCATCAGCAGCGCGCGGTACGCCCGCTCTGCGCGGTCGAGCATGCCCGCCTCGCGCGCGAGGTCGCCCAGGAGCTTGAAGGTCCCGGCGTGCGCCATGTCGATCTTCGACGCGAGGTCGAGCTGCGCGAGGGCCTCCTCCGTATCGCCGCGCCCCTGCGCGATGAGCGCGAGCTGGTAGTGCGCGCCCGCGCGCTCCGTGGGCCGCTGCCGCCCGAAGCTCGCCACGAGCTCGTCGAGGATGGTCCGCGCCTCGTCGAGCCGCCCCGCGCAGCGCAGGGCCTCGGCGAGGGCCGTGCGCACCCCGCGGTCGTCGGGCGCGAGGGCCGCCGCGCGCTGCAGGGCGTCGACCGCCCGGGACGGCGCGTCGAGCCGTCGCAGCAGCACGTCGGCCGCCTCGCGCAGCCCCGCGAGCGTCGCCGCGGGCGACTGCGCCGAGAGCAATTCGGCCAGCGCGTCCCACTGCTCCGCCGCGCGGTAGCGCGCCGCGAGGAGCTCGCGCACCTCGCCCGCCTCGGGGTCCTGCGCGAGGGCGTCTTCGAGCACGGCCTTCGCCGCGTCGCCCTGCTGCGTCACCACCAGCGCCTTCGCCAGCGCCACCACCGTGGCCCGCCGCGCGTCGCCCTCGGCCGTGGCCAGGCGCCGACGGAGGTACCCCGCCGCGGGCCCCTGCTCGCCCCGCGCCGCGTGCAGCCGCGCGAGGGCGTCGAGCGCCGCGGGGTCATCACCCGCCGCCGCCACGCGCTCCCACGCCGCGATGGCCCGGGCGCCGTCGCGCATCCCCTCCTCGGCCACGCGCGCCGCGCGGGACCACAGCGCCGTGGCGAAGCCGTCGTCGTCCCCCGACGCCGACACCGCCTCGGCCTGCGCCGCGAGCAGGGTATGCAAGGGTGCATATCGTCCCGCGGACTCCAGCACGGCGGCGAGGGCCTCGACCGACGGGCGGTGGCCGGGGGCCTCGGCGATGTTGGCCTCGAGGGCCTCGATGCGGCCGTCGTCGTCGCCGGTCTCGGCGAGGATGCGCGCGATCTCCAGGCGCAGCGCGAGGCGCACCTCGGGGTCGCGGGTGAGGGAGAGCTCGTGGCGGCGGAGCTCGAGGAGCTCCTCGCGGAGCCCGGCGGCTTCGTAGAGGTCCGCGAGGGCGGCGAGGGCGCGGGCGTCGGCGGGCGCGGCGGAGAGCACCTCGCGGTAGATCTCCATCGCGCGCTCGCGGTCGCCGAGGCGGGTGGAGAGCAGCTCGGCGGCGCGGTGGCGCAGCACCCGGGCGTCGGCGCCGAGGAACGACCGCGACGCCGCGGCGTCTTCGAGGGCCTCGACGGCCTCGGCGAAGCGCTCGTCGCGGGCGTAGAGGTTCACCCGCTGCTGCAGCGCCCAGGCGATGTGCTCGCGGGCGGTGATGTCGTCTTCGCCGTCGTCCACCGCGGCGTTCCACCGCGCGAGGGCCGAGGCCTGCACGCGCCCGAGGATCTCCAGGGCGCCCGGCGCGCCGAGCTTCAGCGAGGTCTCGGCGGCCTCGTGGAGCGCGTTGAGCGCGTCGAGGGAGGGGCGCTCGGGGTTGCGCGCGTCGGTGGCCGCGGCGAGCGTGAGCAGGGTCGCGACCAGCGCGTCGGAGGGGGTCTCGCGCTGGATCCCCGCGAGCATGCGCAGGGTGTCGGTGTCGGCGGGGTCGTGGACCACGGCGCGGCGCAGCGCGGCCTCGGCCGAGGTCATGTCCTCGCGGCGGTCGCGGTGCCACGCGGCCACCTGGGTCTCCAGCGCGCGGGCCAGCGAGGCAGGGAGCGCGGCGGCGTGGATGGCAGACTCCAGGGCCTGCAGCGCGCCTTCCCAGCGCGCGGGGTTCCCCTCGGCGGCGTCGCTGAGGGCCTCGTCGGCGGCGCGTGCGAGGCTCTTCGGGAGCGACGCGTGGCGCGTGGCCGTGGCCACGAGGGCCTCGGCGAGGGTGGTGTCGTCGCCCGTCGCGGCGGCCACGCGCACGGTGGCGCGGGCGGCGTCGAGGTCGGCGCGGTCGGCCGCGGCCACGCGGGAGAACGCCGCGAGGGCCGCGGGGAGGTCAGCGACCTTCTGCTCCAGCACGAGGCCGAGCACGTAGGTGAGCCGCACGCCGCGGGGGTCGTCGGTGAGCTGCGCGATGGCCGCGCGGTAGGCGTCCACCACCGGGGACCACTCGCCCGTGGACTCTCCGAGCCGCCCGAGCTCGTCTTCGACGTCGTGCGCGAGCTCGGCGTCGGCCACGGCCAGGGGCAGCGCGAGGGCGGCTGCGCGCAGGGCCGCCGCGGGGTCACCCGCGCGTCGCTCGTGCACCGTCGCGGCCTCGAGCATGAGCCGCGCGCGGGCGAGGTCGCCCTCGGCCGCCGCGAGCCGGTGCTCCAACAGCCCGAGGCGCAGGGCCCAGTCGTCGGTCGCGGCGTAGGCCTCGGCGAGCAGGGCCACGGCGTCGTCGCGCACGGCGTCGTCGGCGAGCAGGGCCACGGCGCCCGCGCGGGCGGTGACGTTCGCGGGGTCGTCGCTCAGCGACGCGCGGTACTGCGCGAGGGCGGCGGCGGCGTCGCCCACGCGGCCGCGCACGACGTCGCCCATGAGCGCGCGGAGCTGCGCGCGGCGGCGCGGATCCTCGGCGGCGTCGGCGGTGCGGGCGAGGAGCGCGAGGAGGTCGTCCCAGCGCGCGGCGCGGGCGAAGAGGTCGCTCAGGGCGTCGACGCTCTCGTCGTCCTCGCCGAAGCGGTCGCGCACGGCCTCCCACTCGGCGATGGCGCCGTCGACGCGCCCGAGGCGGTCGGAGAAGGCCCGCGCGGCGGCCACGAGGTCGGCGCGCTGGAGGGCGGGGTCGTCGCGGTGCGAGGCGCGCTCGCGCAGGGCGGTCACGAGCTCCTCCCAGCGGCCCTCGGACTCGAGCAGCGAGACCCGCGCGTCGAGCGCCTCGGCGTCGTCGGCGTTCTCGCGCAGCACGGCGGACCACAGGGCCAGCGCGCGCTCCCCATCCCCTCGTCGCGTGGCGATGCCCGCGGCGCGGGCGCGCACCTCGCGGCGGATCGCTCCGTCGGGCTCCAGCGCGGCGCGGCGGGTGAGCACGTCGAGGGCCTCGGCCTCGCGCCCCGCGGACTCGAGCAGCCCCGAGAGCCGCCGCGACACCGCGAGGGCCACGGCGTCGGGCGCGGCGGGGGTGGCGAGCACGCGGGTGTAGAGAGTGATGGCGCCCGCGGCGTCGTCGAGCACGTCGCAGTGCACGTCGGCGGCCTGCACCAGCAGCGCGAGGCGCAGGTCGGGGTCGCCGTCGTCGCGCTGCGCGAGGCCGTCGGCGGCGGCGGCGAGGGCCGCGGCGAAATCGCGGTGGCGGCCGGTGCGGTCGGTGACCTCCTGGAGGCGCTCGAGGTCGTCGCGGCGGTGCGGGTGCAGCGCGAGCAGCGCGGCGAGGTGGGGCACCGCGCCGTGGTCGTCGTCGTTGGCGAGGAGCCGGTCGGCGATCTCGCGGTGCAGCGCGGCGCGCGACTCGGCGTCGCCCGCGACCTCGAGGCCGCGCAGGAGCAAACGCATGGCGTCGTCGCGGCGCCCGGCGGCGTCGTAACGCGCGCGGAGCTGGCGCACGGCGGCGTGGGCGGCGACGGGGTCATCCCCCGCGGCGATGCGCTCCAGCAGGGGCTCCGCGGTGGCGGCGTCGCCGCCGTGGTCGAGCAGGTCCTTCACGGCGGCGAGGGCCTGGCCGAGATCGCCGATGGGGTCGAGCCAGAGCCCGGCGATGCGCGCGCGGGTGGCGAGGGCCTCGGCCGCGGGCGCGAAGGCGATGCGGCGGGACCACAGCCCCACGAGGTCGCGGTAGCGCTCGGCGCGCTCGTACAGCCGTTCGAGGGAGCGGGCGACGTTGACGTCCCCGGGCTCCATCGCGAGCTGTGCTTCGAGGTACTTGATCGACCGCTCGGGCTTGCCGGCGAAGTCCTTGGCGACGTGGGAGGCCTCGTCGAGCAGGGCCTTGCGGCGCTCGCGGTCCTCTTCGGGCAGCGCGTCGATGGCGCGGTCGTAGAGGCCCAGCAGCGCGTCCCAGCGCTCGCCCACGGTGTAGAGCATCGAGAGCCGCTCGAAGGCCCAGTCGGTGTGCGGCGCCGCGAGCAGCACCCGGTCGAGCAGCCACGCCAGCGCGTCGCTGTCGGCGGACCACTCGTCGTGGAACGCGATGGCGCGCTGTCCGAGGGTCACCGCGAGCTCCGCCGGGAGCTCCGTCGAGAGCACCTCGCGGTATGCCGCGAAGACCTCGTCAGGCCGCTCCTCGGCGCGGGCGAGCTCCTCGGCGGCGTCCCACAGGGACTCGTCGTGAGGCGTTGCAGAGGCAGACTGAAGGCGGCTCGTGAGGTCGTCCATCGGCGTCTCGTCGTCCATCCGTGTGTCGCGTCCCAGGTGGCGGGGCGGGGAGGATAACAAAGCCCGTCGACCGGGTGGACTACGATTGTTCGCCGCGTCCATGACGCGTGCGAAACGCCTGCGTCGCCGCGAGAACCACCGCCCCCAGGGCGAAGCCCGCGGTGACCTTCGGGGCGCTCGCGGCCACGGCCACCAGCGCGATGACGGAGAGCGCGACGGCGACCCCGGGGACCCAGGGGTAGCCCAACGCGCGAAAGGGGCGCTCCATGGCGGGCTCGGTACGGCGCAGGCGAAAGAGCGACGCCATGCTGATCAGGTAGACCACGACGGCGCCGAGCACCGAGGCGGTGATGAGGTCGTCGGTGCGGCGCGAGAACACCGCGAGGGTGCCCACGAGCCACGGCACCACCACCGCGCGGGAGGGGGCGCGAAGGCGCGGGTGGAGGTGCCCCAGGGAGGCCGGGAGCAACCCGTCGCGGGCGAGGGCGAAGACCTGCCGCGTGGCGCCCATGATGATCCCGTGGAGCGAGGCGATGAGCCCGAAGAGCCCGAGGTAGACCATCAGGTGGGTCATGGGGTGCTCCCGCGAGAGCACGCGGGCGAGCACGCGCGGCAGGGGGGAGTCGTCTTCGACGAGCTCCGTGGGCGAGAGCACCCCGGCGGAGCACACCAGCGTGCCCACCGCGAGGACCACCAGGGTGAGCACCCCGGCGACGTAGCCCTTGGGGATGTCCCGGCGCGGGTCGCGGGTCTCTTCGGCGCTCATGGCCACGCCCTCGATGCCGAGGAAGAACCAGATCGCGAAGGGCACCGCGGCGAGCACGCCGGTGAGCCCATGGGGCAGCGTCGGCGGGGCGGTGATCCGCGCGAGGGAGACGTGCGGGCCCGCGAGGCCGAAGTAGATCCCGAGCTCCACGGTCGCCGCGAGGGTCACCACGAGCTCGAAGGTCGCCGCGAGGGTGGTGCCCAGCGCGTTGAGCCCCGCGAAGAGCAGCAGCGCGCCCACGGCGACGGCGTCGACCGGGAGCGACGGCGCGCGAAAGTGCACGTACGACCCCACCGCGCGGGCGATGGCCGGCGGCGCGAGCAGGAACTCCACCAGCACCGCGTACCCCGCGGCGACGGCGCCCCACCGACCGAACGCACGGCCCGCGTAGGTCGACGGCCCGCCCGAGCGCGGCATCGCCGTGGCGAGCTCGGTGTACGAGAAGATGAAGCACACGTAGAGCACCGACATCAGCAGGGTGGCGGCGAGCATCCCGAGGGCGCCGCCCTTCTGCACGCCGTAGTTCCACCCGAAGTAGTCGCCCGAGATCACCAGCCCCACGGCGATGCCCCAGAGGTGCAGCGGGGTGAGCACGCGGCGAAAATGCCCCTCCCCCGCGGGCGCTGCGGACGTCGTCGGGCGGTCCATCCCGCGGTTGTACCAGCTTGGGCGCATCGCCTGAATCCGCGTTCATTCCGGGTGAGCTCGCGGTTCGCTGCCCCCATCCCCGCGCCCTTCCCCCGCCTCGGTTCACCTCGGGACACATCTCTGAAATGCGCTTTTTCTCGGGGCAGAATCGCGACGCGTGGCCCCCTTCCCCGGCCCTTCCCCCGCTTCGGGGGAAGGGTGGAGAGCCGCGATCTCAGGAATGGTCCAGGCGTCTCGAAACGCTGGG
>JBILLI010000993.1:0-2593 GCA_044376155.1 Polyangiales bacterium | reverse complement strand
TCACCACCACGTCGGGGCTCACCACCACGTCGGGGCTCACCACGTCCATCGCGACGGGCGCGTCGGGCGTCGCGGGGGTGTCGGTCGCGACCGCGGCGTCGCTCGCGGTCACGACGTCGTCGGGCGGAACGCTGGTGACCGGGGTGTTGGAGCAGGCGGCGACGATCGCGCCAAGGCCGAGCAGCCAGTGGGGGCGAAGCATGGTCGGGATCCCTCTCTCGCGTGCTGACGCGAATGGGCTCCTATACCGCAGCGCACGCGGGGTTGTGAACGGCGCGGCTCAGCGTGCGGCGAAGTGATCGAGCACCGCCCGGGCATCCCCCGTAAGGACCGCGCCGGCGACCGTGATGCCCAGCGCCGCGAGGGCCTCGGTCGCGTGCACAAGCTGCCGTCCGACGGCGCCACCGCCCTCGCGCAGGGGCGCGCCGAGCTTGAGCTCGACGACCCACGCGCGTCGCGGCGCGGACCGCGCGGGGGACATGTCGACCACCACGAAGTCGCCGCAGAACGCCCGCTGGTTCGCGCGGTAGAGCCAGCGCTCGGTGTGCCGCGCGAGGAGTTCCCGGGCGAAGCGCCCCTCGTCGGCCTTGAAGGCGTAGGCGTGATGGGTGACAGCGCGGTCGGCGCGCGCGACGTCGGCGACGCGCTGGAGGGCGGCGCGAAAGGTGTCCTGACGCGCGACGAGGTCTCGCGTGAGGCGGATGCAGTACGGCAATCGGGATGACATGAGGTCTCTCGGAGCGCAGAAGGTCCACATGGCGCAGCGCGGCCCGAAGGAGGGGCGAAGGGCGCGGGCGCAGGCGTTGGGGAGGCGCTTCAGACCTTCATGGCAGAGACCGGCGCGGAGCATAGCGCGCGGCGCACGAGACGCGACGGACGATCGGTGCGACCGGGCCGCGCGGGGTGATGGCCTGTGACGCTCCGCGAGTCGCGCGTGCGCGGCCCGAGGGCGACGAATCACCGACGGGGCGAAGGAGCTCTCGGAGAAGGCGCCGCCCGCCCCGCCCACGCCCCGAAGGGACGCGGCGGAGCGGGCATGAAGGGCGCGGCGATGAGCCCAGATGGTGGAGGCGCCGGGAGTCGAACCCGGGTCCGCAAGCGCTCGGCGAGGACCTCTACGCGACGTAGTCGATGATTGAGTCTCTGCCCCCCGTACCGCTCATCGACAGGCATACCGGGGGGCGCCCCCATCCAGTTTTCTCACCCCCCGTGTGGATGGTGCCACGGGGAGCCAGCGCGTTCATTACGCCATACAGAGACTACGCGCGGAGTCTTTGCATGACGCGCTCAGCGGATCAGGCCGCGAGAGCGTAGTCGAGTGCGTTATCGTTCGCAGCTCTTGTTTCCCCAGTAATTACGCCGTTGAGGCCCGGCGGTCGCGCCATCACCCACGTCACAACCCACGTCGAAACCGTTACGCCCCCGAAGGGATGCGTGGCCGCGGGAGGGAACCTGAACCCTGCCGCGACATCGACGGGCCCTGGGAGGCGACCATCGCCGCCCAAAGCCCTCGGAGTGTCCTTGCGACGACGAGGCGCGTCAACACGGAGGCAGATTTTTGCTAAAGACGTCGCCGCGGGATCCGATGAGGCTCCCGATGAGTAGACGTGCGGGGAGCGTTGAGCTCGTCGCCGCCCCGTTTGACGCACGCGCCCGCAGCGCCTCTGCGGGTGAAGGATGACGCCATGTCCGCCGCTACGCCCCCGTCGAAGAAGGAACAGCTCCAACGACTCCTGAAGCACGGGAGCGTGTTCGTGCACCTCGACCCGCGGCGCGACGGCGTGCTGGTGCCCCCGTGGCTCGCGAACAAGCCCCAGCTCGTGCTGCAGCTCGGGCTGAACTTCGCGATCCCCATCCCCGACCTCGAGGTCGACGACGACGGCGTGCGCTGCACCCTCTCGTTCAACCGCTCGCCGTACCACTGCGACCTGCCGTGGTCCGCGGTGTACGCGCTGGTCGCCGAAGACGGGCAGGTCACCGTGTGGCCCACGGAGCTCCCCGCGGAGCTCGTCCCCGAGCAGGCTCCCGTGCGCAAGAACCCGCCCACCTCGCGCTCGCAGCGGCCCAAGGCGCCGACGAAGCCGCGGGTGTCGGTGGTCCCGCCCGCGGACGAGCGCCCGAGCCTGAAGCCTCCGTCGCTCGTGCCCGAGCCCCTGCTCGGGACACCCACGGAGAACCGCGCGGCGCGGGGCAACGACTCGGTCACGGTGCTCCCGCCCGAGCCCGAAGACACCGACGACCGCAAGCCCGCGCGGCGCTCGCTGCCGCCCTATCTCCGCGTCGTGAAGTGACCGCCCCGCGCGACCCCGCGCACCCTTTGCTGAAAAGCTGACGCCCTCTGCGCCCCGCGCCATGGTGACCGACGACGGATTCACCCCGCGGCGTTGCCTCTCACGGCCGCCCCGGGGCGACGCCGACGTCTATCCACCCCGCGGACCACCCCACGGTCCGTCAACGGCGAGGAAGCTTCAAGCGATGGAATCGATGGGCACCATGCGAGACCTCGAGCAGATCCAGGAGCGCGACGACGCGGGCAACGCCTCACGGCTGATGTCCCTCGCCCTCGGCGGCCTCGCCCTGGCCTGTGTGCTCT
>JBILLI010000241.1:0-9958 GCA_044376155.1 Polyangiales bacterium | reverse complement strand
GGAGCTCCGCGCCCGTACGCGGGTGCGTGAGGATCACCTCGCTCGCGTGGAGGAAGTGCCGCCCGAGGGTGACCTCGAGCTCCACGGGCACGTCGGGGCCGCGGTAGAGCGCGTCGCCGAGGAGCGGATGCCCGACGCTCGCGAGGTGCACGCGCACCTGATGGCGGTAGCCCGCGTGCAGCTCGACCTCCAGCAGGGTGAACCCGTCGAACGCGCGCGCCACGCGGTAGCGCGTGAGCGCGGGGTGCGTGCGGGTGCCCGCGCGAAGGCGCACATGCTCGGTGACCGCCTCGACCCGCTTGGGGTCCTTGCGGTGCGGGACGAGCGGGTGCTCCACCGTGCCCTCGCCCGCGACCGCGCCCTCGACGAGGGCGAGGTATCGCTTGGAGATCTTCTCCTCGCGCGTGGCGAGGCGCAGCGCGTCGAAGGTCTCGGCGTTGCGCGCCACGAGGACCACCCCGCTGGTGTCGGTGTCGAGGCGGTGCATCAGCCCCGGCTCGCGGCGGTGAAAGCCCACGCCCCGGGTCTCGGGGTAGCGCGCGGCGATGACGTTCGCGAGGGTGCCGCGCTCCTCGGGGCGCAGCGGGTGCGTGGGGAGGCCCGCGGGCTTGTCGAAGCACACGAGGTCGGCGTCTTCGTAGATCACCCGCAGCGACGCGTCGTCTTCGGCGATGGGGTCGAAGTCCTGCGGCGGGAGCGCGCCGGTGATGACCACCTCGGCGCCGACCTCCAGGGGATCGCCCTTGTGCATGCGTCGGCCGTTCACCCGCACCTGCCCGCCCTCGAGCAGGGCGCGGGCGCGGGCGCGGGAGAGCTCCGGGAGCGCGTCGACGAGAAAGCGGTCGAGGCGCTTGCCGGCATGCTCCTCGGTCACCGCGAGGCGGGTGGGGGTGTCGCTGTTCATGGGGCGGCGCTCATAGCACCATCACCGCCCGCCCGTCACACGGGTCAACGCGGCGCGAACACGCAGTTGTCGGCGTCGTCGCAGCGCCACCCCGATGGGCAACCCACGCCGCTCAGGCAGCGCATCGGCGCGCAGTTCGCCGCGGGCACGCAGGGGCCGTAACAGGTCCCGGCCACGGTGGCCGTCCACCCCGCGGGGCAGGTCGGCGGGATGCGGTCACACAGGGCCTGTCGACTGTCGCAGCTCCATCCCCGGCAGCACTCCACGGGCAGGGGGCCATCGTCCGGGCCGGCGCAGTACCCGCCGCCGCGCCCGAGGGACCCGCCGACGCAACCCGCGTCGACCGCCGCGCCCGCGTCGAAGCACGCGCGCAGCGTGCACTGGAGCTGTCCGCCCGCCGCGCACTGGCAGGTGTTGCACCCGTCGGGCGTCGGGCAGGTCTGCCCCAGCGCGCAGCGCGTGCCGTCGGCGAAGACGCACCCCGCGGCGCTGTCAACGCGCAGAACGTCTTGCGGCGCAATCACATCGGTGACATCCGCATCTCGCGGCGCGGGGGTCACGACGGCGCCGCATGCCGCCATGAGGGCGAGCGACATCGCGGCCAGGGCACGGTGCATCGAGGGCTTCATCGTCGGCACATCCTGACCCACTCAGGGGTCGTGGGAGCGTTCGTCGAAGAGCGCTGCGAGGGCCGTGCCGCCCTGGACCTTCACGATGTCGTCGACGATGCCCGGGGTGTGGGCGTCGTCGGGGAGGGCGAAGCGGGCGGTGCGCCCCTCGCGGTCGGTGACGGCGAGGCGCTCCGCGGGGGTGCGGGACCATCCGCCCACGACGGGTTCGGCGCGCACGGTCACGGCGGCGAGGGCGAAGGTCTCGACCACGCCGGGGTCGCGGTGCACGCGCAGGGTGTCGGGGGTGAGCTCGACGCGGTAGGCCGTGCGCGAGCGCAGCGCGGCGACGATCATCGCGAGGGCCACGGCGAGGCCGAGGGTGAGGTGCAGGGACGAGGGGCCTTCGCCGCGGTGACGCACCCAGCGCCACCACGCGCCCACCGCCGGGGGGATCGCGCCGAAGAGCAGCGCGACGGCGACGCGTCGGCGCGGGGGCACGTGGGGGGAGTCGTAGATCACCGCGGCGTCCATCGGCGCGAGGGATCATCCCCGAGACGGCGCCGCGGTGTCGAGGCGTCTCAGAGAGACTCGGACTTCACGAAGCGGAACGTGCGCCCGTCGAGCACCAGGCGAAACTCCCGGCGCGACGAGAGCGTGCCCACGGTGATGTCTCCCGTGTCCACGTCGACGAGCTGCACCGCCACCGGCTCGCGGATCTCGATGCGGTAGATCCCCGCCACGCCGTCGGAGCCCTGCCGCTCGAGGCCCGCCCCGCGGTCGTGAAAGTCGTAGCGAAAGAGGTACGTGCCGTCGGGCTCGAAGGTGAGCCTGCCCGCGGCGTACTCCCGGGTGACATCCGGGTCGCGCTGCACCGTGGTGGGCAGCGCGTTGCCGTCGATCTCGACCAGGGCGTAGCGGCCGGGCACGTCGAGCGGCGTGGCCGGAGGGTCGTACGCGGGCGCCTGGCCGATGGTGCGTCCGTCACCCGGGGTCACCTCGGCCCGCGCGTACACCGCGCCGGGGTCGTCGCGCACGGGCGACACCACGCCCTGCTGCGCGTCGGCGCCGCAGCCCAGGAGCATCGAACACACCGAGAGACCCACCGTGAAACGCATGGCCTTGCTCATCGTCGGAGATCCTTCCTGACCGTCGCAGCGTCCCCGCATCGCGACGGTCTGATCTCGACATCGGCGCCCCCGCGCCGGGCATGACCTCGACGTGGAACCGCGGTGTGCGCCAGCGCAGCCGCGGCCCGGTCATCCGCGGCCGGTCAGCGCCCGACCTTGCGCTCGATTTCGCTCCAGCGCAGCGTCAGCACCACGGGGCGGCCGTGGGGGCAGTGCCCCGCGAAGTCGACCGCGTCGAGGGCCTGCAGCAGCGCCCGGGCCTCGTCGTCGGCCATCGCATCGCCCCCGCGCACCGAGCCGTGGCAGGCCATGGTGGCGAGCACCAGGTCCACCGCGCGGGAGAAGTCGTTGCCCTGCCGACCGAGCTCGTCGACCACATCGCGCGCGAGGCGCCGCGGGTCGGCGCGGGTGAGCATCGCGGGCACGGCGCGCACGGCCACGGTGGTGGGGCCGAGGGGCGAGAGGTCCACCCCCACGGCGAGGAGCTCGGCGGCGCGCTCCTCGACCATGGCCACCTCCTCGGCCGAGAGCTCCACCCGCTCGGGCACCAGCAACGGCTGCATCGCCACGGTGCGGCTTGTGTAGGCGCGGCGCAGCCGCTCGAAGGTCACGCGCTCCGCCGCGGCGTGTTGGTCGAGCACCACGAGGCCGCTCTCGCCCTCGCAGAGCAGGTACATCCGCCGCACCTGACCCACGTAGCGAAGCGCGCCGAAGGCCCCGCCGCCGAGCTCGGGCGGCGCGGGCGCGACGGGCGCGGGGGGAGGCTCCACCATCGCAGGACGCGCGGGGATGCGCGCCGACTCCAGGGCCGCGCCGTAGTCGCGCGGGGGGTACGGGGGCGGGAGCAGACGGGCCCACGGGTCGGAGGGCTGCGCCGCGGGGGTGATCATCGAGGCCATGGCGGTGATGGCTGCGCGGGCGGCCTCGGGGGGCGGCGCCTCGGCGACGGCCGCGGGCGCGATGGCGTCGAGGGGGTCAACCGGCGCGGATTGCGCGGGCCCCGGTCGCAGGTGCGACGACCAGAAGTCCGCGGGGCGGGCCACGGCCTGGGCCCACGGCGCGGCGCCTACCGCGTCACGGAGCACGGTCATCACCGCCTCGAAGACCTTTCCCTGGTTCGCGAAGCGCACCTCGGACTTCTGCGGGTGCACGTTCACGTCGACGTCGTCGGGCGGCACCTCCACCAGCAGCGCGCCCACGGGGTAGCGCCCGCTGTCGAGGGTCGAGCCGTAGGCCTGCGCCACCGCGCGCATGAGCAGGCGGTCCTTCACGTGCCGACCGTTGACGTATACCGCGAGGTGCCCCGCGCCCGAGCGCGCGCGCTCCGGCGGGCCGAGCAGGGCCACGACCTTCACCGCGCCGCGGGCGCCGCGGAGATCCGCGAGGTTCTCGTCGGGCCACACCTCGCGCACCCGCGCGCCGACGTCGTCGTGGCGGAGAAACTCCCGCACCACCTTGCCGTCGCGCCGCACCACGAAGCGCACGTCGGGCCGCGGGATCGCGAGGCGCACCAGGGCCTCGACGCACGCCGCGCCCTCGGTCTGCGGGGTGCGCATGAACTTCCGCCGGGCGGGGGTGTTGAAGAACAGGTCCTCGACCACCACGGTGGTGCCCGGCGCGCAGCCCGCGGGCTTGATCACGGCCTCGGCGCCCCCCTCCACCACGGCCTCGGCGCCCTCGTCGGCGCCGCGCGCGCGGGAGATCATCCGAAAGCGCGACACCGACGCGATGGAGGGCACGGCCTCGCCGCGGAACCCATAGGTCGCCACGCCCACGAGGTCGTCGGCCGAGCGGATCTTGCTCGTCGCGTGGCGCAGCACCGCGAGCCGCAGGTCTGTGGGGCTCATCCCGAGGCCGTCGTCGGTGACCGCGACGCGGGTGAGCCCGCCCCCGTCGACGGAGAGGGTCACCGAGGTGGCCTCCGCGTCGAGCGCGTTCTCCACGAGCTCCTTCGCCACCGAGGCCGGTCGCTCGACGACCTCGCCTGCGGCGATCTGGTTCGCGACGTCGGGCGAAAGGAGCGCGATGCGGTCCATGCGCGGTGGTGTAACACCGAACCCGCGCACGCTCTGCGCCGCTGCGCGCCGAGTCACGCGATTGACCCTCTCGATCGCGCGGTGATAGCGTCTCCGAGGGATTGCCGGACGACGTCTCCTCGAGCCACCGCATGAAGTTCTGCCCTCAATGCAACCTCGAGTTCGAGGACGAGACAGTGTTCTGTCCGAGGGATGGGAACCCGCTTCATGCCCGCGTCGCCAAGGCGGGGGTGATGAAGCTCGGCTCGCGCCCGGCCTCCGCGGGCGTGCTCGGCGTGGGGGCGCTCACGGGCGCGCCGGCCCACACGAACGAGGGTGACACCACCCGCCCGCTGCCCTCCATGGCCACGCTGCAGGCGGCCACCGTGAAGGCCCCGCCGCGGGCGGCGACACCGCCACGTCCGCGGGTCGCGTCGGAGATGCAGCGCACCACGCCCACGTCCCGCCAGGAGGAGGCCTACCTCGACGAGACGACCTCGGTGGTCGCGCTTCCTGGCGGCGGCGCATCGCCCGACGCGAACGCCAACACCGCGCTGCTCGACACCCCCACCGTGGCGATGTCGGCGTCGCCCGTGGCGTCGCTGGATCACCCCACCGAGCCGCCGCCCGGCGACGACCACGTCGACCTCAGCGGACGCACCATCGCCGGTCGATACCGCCTTCAGCGCAAGCTCGGCGAGGGCGGCATGGGGGTGGTCTACGCCGCCCTCGATGACCGCATCGACAAGCAGATCGCGATCAAGGTGCTGCGCGAGGAGTTCGTGCGGCGGCAAGACGTGGTGGCCCGTTTCACGCAGGAGGCCCGCAGCGCCGGACGCATCAAGCACGAGAACGTGCTCGACGTGACCGACTACGGCCGCACCGAAGACAACGGGTTCTACATCGCGATGGAGCTGCTGGTCGGCACCGACCTTGCCGAGGTGCTCACCCGCGACCGCACGGTGGTGCCCGAGCGCGGCATCGACATCGCGATCCAGATCTGCCGCGCGCTGGCCGCGGCGCACCGCGAGGGCGTGGTGCACCGCGACCTCAAGCCCGAGAACGTGTTTCTCGTGCGCAGCGACGACGGGCGCGAGGTGGTGAAGATCGTCGATTTCGGAATCGCGCAGCTCAAGGACGGCGCCGAGGGCGGCCGCAAGCTCACGCGCACCGGGATGATCTTCGGCACGCCCGAGTACATGTCCCCCGAGCAGGCCGCGGGGAAGCCCATCGACCTGCGCGTCGACGTGTACGCCACGGGGGTGATCCTCTACGAGATGTTCACCGGGCGGGTGCCCTTCTTCGGCGACACGTTCATGGGCGTGCTGACGCAGCACATGTTCGAGGCCGTGCCGCCCTTGCGCCAGGTGAACCCCGAGTGCGCCGCCAACGAGGACCTCGAGTCGGTGATCCTCAAGGCCCTCTCGAAGGACCCGGCGCAGCGCTACGCGACGATGAACGAGCTCGCCGAGGACCTGCAGCGCGTGCGCTCCGGGCTGCGCCCGAACGCCCCTGCGGGGTACGACGGCACCGGCACCTTCCTGCGCTCGCAGATGCTGCAGGGCGCCCGGCTCACGCCCGGGGCCATCAGCCCGTCGGTGGCCCACAGCCCGCCCACGCAGGGGGTCAGCGCGGGGGTCTCTCGCACCATCGAGCACGAGCTCCCGCCGGAGCGCTCCCGGGGGCTGCTCTTCGCGGGCATGGGCGTCGGCGCGACCCTCGCCGTGGTGGGGGTGGTTTGGGCGCTCTCGCAGAGCAGCCCGGCGACCACCTCCACGCCACCGCCCGCGAGCCCGCCGACGGCGCCGCGCACGCCGGTCCCGAGCGAGGCCCCGCCGCAGGTCCACGCGCCGCAGGTCCACGCGCCGCCCCCGCCCGCTCACCCGCCCGCAACGCCCGACGCTGGCGCGGCGACGGTGCGCGTGAGCGTGGTGACGCCGGGCGCGTCTTCGGAGATCCGCTTTGACGGCGAGGCGACGCCGCGCTGCACCAGCACCCCGTGCGTGCTCACGGTGACGCGCGGGGCGGAGCTCAAGCTCAACGCCCGCAGCGGCGCGCGCGCGGCGTCGGTGACGCTGAGAGCCGAGCGCGACGGGCAGGTGCTCACCGTGACGCTCCCGCCCGAGCGCGCGGTCCGCGCACCGCGCAACGGCCACGTCCGCGAGGTGCCGACGCCCGCCGTCGCGCCGCCGACCCTGACCCCGCCGTCGAACGGGCACGAGGCACCGTCGCTCCGACCGCGCGGGGCCCGCTCGTGCCGCAGCAACTCCGACTGCGACTGCTGGCTCGAGCAGTTCGGGATGCCCGGCGCCCCCTGCGGATCCTGATCGGCGGCGTCCCCCCCCGGGGGCGCCCTCAGGCGGCGGGCGGCGCGCGGCGGGCGCGCACGAACTCGATGACCATGGGCAGCACGGAGATGCCGATGATCGCGATGAGCACGAGCTCGAAGTTCTTGCGCACGACCTCGAGGTTGCCGAACCACGAGCCCGCGAGCACGCAGACCAGCACCCAGGCCACCGCGCCGATCACGTTGTAGGCCAGGAACTTCGCGTAGCCCATGCGCCCGATGCCCGCGACGAAGGGCGCGAAGGTGCGCACGATCGGGACGAAGCGGGCCATGATGATCGTCTTGCCGCCGTAGCGGTCGTAGAACTCCTGCGTGCGGAGCAGGTGCTGCTTGTTGAACAGCCGTGACCGCTCGCTCTTGAACACCGCCGGGCCCACGCGCTGCCCCACGGCGTAGTTCACCGCGTCGCCGACCACCGCCGCGACGATCAGCAGCGGGATCACCACGGCGATCTTGATGCCGCCGGTGGCGCACACCGCCCCGACGGTGAAGAGCAGCGAGTCGCCCGGGAGAAAGGGCGTGACCACCAGGCCCGTCTCGGCGAAGACGATCAGAAAGAGCACGACGTAGAGCGACGAGCCCATCGACTGGGCGAGCCCCGCGAGCCCCTCGGGGCGGGTCAGGGTCTTCAGGAAATGAAGGATGTCGTGCATCGCAGGGGCTCGTCTCGGCGGGGTTGAAAGGGGGGGGCGCGAGGGCCGCGGAGCTTTACGCGCCCCGCCTGCGCGCCGCAAGTGCGCGACGCCTCGCGCCAGAACGCGGGTCGTGGCATCCAAGAGGGTCCATGCACGCCCGGGTTGTGCCGATGCTCTTCGCCCTCACCGCGTGCGCGGGTTCGTCGCCGCCCACCGACGCCGCGACGACGGCCGACGTACCCCGCGCGGTCGACACCCCCCTCGCCGCGCCGGTCGACGCGCGCGCGCCGGACGACGCCGAGGCCCCCTGCACGCAGCCGCCGGCGAAGCGCCCGGCGAACAGCGTGTGCGTGCGCGAGGTGCGCGGGCAGGTGCTCGACACTGACGGCGCGCCGCGGGTCGACGTCCCGGTCACTGTCTGCGGCCCGGTCTGCTGGCTCGACCGCACCGGCGCCGACGGGCGCTTCGCGGTGCGCGTCGGAGACTTCGTGCCCACGGCGATCTACTCGGTGCTCGCCCACGCGCGCCCCGACCACGCCACGGTGTACGTACCCATGCCCGACGTCGTGGGCCCGGGCGATGTCATCACCCTCGCCGAACCGCTGCGCGTGCCGCGGTACATGGTCACGGGTGACCTGGTCGACGGCGACGCCGGGGTCGCTCGCGCGGGCGAGGTCACGGTGCGCGTGCCCGCTGGCGCGCAGTTGGAGCTCGACCTCGAAGACTATGAACTCGGCGAACTCGGCCGTCGTCTCCGGGTCGCGCAGGTGCCGGTGGACCGCGCGCCTCCCTTCGCGCGCGAGGGACGCGTGCAGGCGGTGTGGGCCCTGGCGCCCTTCGCGCTCACGTCCAGCCGCCCGCTCGGCCTGCGCCTCCCGAACACCCTGGGCCTCGCGCCCGGCGCCGCGGTGGACGTCGTGATGATGGGCGGAGACGTCCTCCCGCCGCGCTCGAACGCGGGCCGGGCGGTCGACGCCGCCCGCGCCGTGGTGAGCGCCGACGGCGCGTCCGTCGAAACCCTCCCGGGCGAAGGGGTTTCGTTGTTGACGTGGGTCGGCGTCCGCGCGAGGAACCCCTGATGCGCCTACGCTCCTTCGCCCTTCTCGCGTGCCTCGCCGCCCTCGGCTGCGGCGGCGCGGCCACCCCTGGCGGCGACGCGCAGGTGGCCGTCACCGACGCGGTGACCGCGGTCGACACCCTCGTCGCCCTCGATGTGGCGCAGCCCGTCGATGCCACGGCGGGCAACGACGTCCCGACCACCCCGGACGTGCCCGCGACGCCCGACGTACCCGCGATGGCGGGGGCGTACCCCGAGGGCCCCTACGGCAACCGCGAGGGCAACGTGCTCGCGAACCTCACGTGGGAGGGCTACGTGAACACCACCGGGGAGCAGCGGTCCACCGAGCTCACTTTCGGCCCCACCACCCTGCAAGAGCTCCGCGGAGATGGGCGGGGCTACGCGCTCGTCCACCTCGCGGAGTTCCTTTGACCCGGCTGTCAGAACGCGGCCCGTGATCTGGCCGCGCAAGGACCCGAAGTGATCGCAGCCGGCGGCAGGGTGATCCAGATCCTGATGACCAACGGGGGCCAGCGCGCCACGCGCTCCAACCTCGATGCGTGGGTCAACCGCTTCGACCTGCGCATCACCGCCCTCATCGACCCGGCGGGCGTCGGCACGCGCACCCTCAACACCTACGGCGTGCGCGAGTCGGCCTTCATCGTCGACCTGTCCACCATGCGCGTCGTGCGAAGGATCAACGGGAGCGTGGCCGGCATCGGCCCTTCGGCCATCTCGCAGATCGTGCCGACCCTGTTGGACCTTTTGCGCCGCACCCCGTGAACGTCAGAATTCCGACTGTCCGAGGCTCGCTTCCTCGCGACGGGGTGGTAGCGTGTAGGTCTGATGCCGGGTGAGCCTGCCCGACAGCCCTCGCAGAGCGGGGGCATTCGTCGACTGGGACGATACATCCTGCGATATCGCATCGCGCAGGGCGGTATGGCGTCGGTGTACCTCGCGCGGCTGCTGTCGCAGGCGGGGTTCGAGAAGTGGGTGGCGGTGAAGACGATTCACCCGCACATCGCCACGTCGCCGAAGTTCGTGTCGATGTTCATGGACGAGGCCCGCCTCGCGGCGCGGCTCGACCACCCCAACCTCTGCACCGTCTTCGACTTCGGCGAGGCGTCGGGCACGTACTTCATCGCGATGGAGTACCTCCACGGGGAGTCCCTGGGGGTGGTGGCGCGTCGCTCGTGGAGCATGGGGCTGCCGATGCCCCTGGAGTTCGCCGCGCGGGTCATCGCCGACGCCGCCCGGGGCCT
>JBILLI010000992.1:0-2599 GCA_044376155.1 Polyangiales bacterium | reverse complement strand
GAGGAGCTTCGCGCGGCGGTAGTACCCGAGGCCCGACCACCGCGCGAGCACCTCGGGCTCGGGCGCCTCGGCGAGGGCGCGCACCGTGGGAAAATCGCGCAAGAAGCGCGTCCAGTAGGGGATGACCGTCTCGACCCGGGTCTGCTGGAGCATCACCTCGCTGACCCAGATGGCGTAGGGGTCGCGCGTGCGGCGCCACGGGAGGTCGCGCTTCGCCGCGTCGAACCAGGCCAGCAGCGCGTCGCGCAGACCCTCGTCGCTCACGGCCCCTCGTCGAACTTACCGCCCGCGTACCACGGGAGCCCGCTCGACACGGTCCAGAGGTACGCGAGCAGGGTGATCCAGCCCGCCATCGAGAGGATGCACGCCTGCACGGCGTGGAGGGTGGGGCCGCGGCCCACATCGCGCAGGAGGTTCGCGGTGAGCAGCGCGCGCTGCGTGGGGAGCGTGCGGCAGCGCCCCTGCTCGGCGCACGCGAGGAACCCGCAGGCGACCTCGTACTCGCGGTCCTCGCGCTCGGTGGCGCCCTTCGCCCAGACCGCGCAGTGCCGCACCCATTGACCCGGCGAGTTCTTGGACTTCACCCACACCCGCCACGTCGCGGCGCGGGTGATGGACACTGACGCCTCGTGGCCCGAGAGGATCTGCACGGTCACGTCACACAGCAAGGTGGCGTGGATCACCGCGAGGGTGATCAGCACGCCCTTGAACCACCCGCGGTGCTTGTCTGCCCGTTCGCGGTGGTATGCGCCCGGGGGCTCTGTGGAGACGATCATTCGCGCGAAGCCGCGCTTCATCACGGGCGCCTGCAGGGCCTCGCGGTAGGCGCCCTCGCTGCGCGCGTCGCGTGCGCCCGAGAGCACGCCGCTCACCCAGACCTGCTCCCCGGGGCGCAGGCGAACGAGCCGCCGCCGGGTCGAGTCGTCGAGGTACTCGGGGCCTTCGATCCGGTCGCGCAGGTGCACCCGCTTGTCGGGGATCACCTCCACCACCCCGCCCTCGTCGCGGCGCACGCGAAAGGGGCGCGCGGTGACCTCGCGTCGCTTCTCGTTCCAGTAGGTGTAGGAGCCGTGCTTGCCCTTCACCACGCGCTTGCGCTGGGTGATCGTGACGGTGATCGCGTCGCCGCCCTCGGTCTCCACGCGCCCCTGCACCACCGCCGGGCCGTCGCGCAGCGGTCGGCGCTCCGCGGCATCGATCTCGCGCCGCGCCCGACGGCGGTGCACCGCGGTCCAGAACGCGGCGAGGGTCAGCGCCAGGCCCATGGGGAGCCACAGCCCCCAGAACAGCACCCGCGCCGTGAACGCGCTGCCGATGGCGTTGTGCTGCACGATGTCGTTGTCGTCCAGCGAGGGCGTGACGTCGGCCGTCGTCGGGTCGGGCGTGACGTGACGCACGCGCTCGTCTTGTCGACGCTCACAGCCGACGAGCACGAACAGGGCGAGGAGCAGGGCGCGGATCATGAACCAGTCTACGGCACCAACACCCGGGCGGATCAGGGGTCCTGGCGGCAGAGGGTGAAGTAGTGGTCGAGGGCGCGCTCGACCTTGTAGGCCGCGCCGATGGAGACGTGCTGCGAGACGCGGCGCATGAAGTCGCGGGTGCGGTGGTAGACGAAGTACTGCAGACCCTGGGAGTTCGGTCGCACCCGGGGCCATCCCGCGGGCACGGGGCCGTCGGGGACCTGGAAGTAGTCCACCACCACGGGGCCGCGCTTGACCCATGCTTCGTTGCCCGCGGTGTCGACGGTGACGAAGTACCCCGGGCCGATGATCCCCTCGGAGCGCCCGTGGTTGTACCCGAAGAGCCGGGGAGAGCCGTCGTCGGGCCGCGCGAAGACCTTCTGAAAGCGGGTGAAGCCCGGGATGGGCAGGGTGTTCTTGCCGTCGTGGTGCACGGCCTTGCGCGGGCCCACGCCGTCGGGCACGAAGAAGTCCCGGGTGATGGGGGGAGCGCCCTCGGCGAGGCCCCAGAGCCGTCGTTGATCCCCGCGCTTGAGGGCCGCGAGCTGCTCGCGACGGTCGTCGTGCGAGAGCTTGTCGAGGTGCGCGACGACCTCCGCGAGGGCGACCTCGGGCGCGCGGAGGAGCCGTTGGAGCGAGGGGGCCGGGAGCTGCGACGCCATGCGCCGCACGGGATCACCCGCGCGACGGTCTGTCAACGCGGAGCAGCGGGCGCTGGTGCACGCACCCACCGACGCCGATCCCCGCGACGCGCACGTCGCGCCGGTTGTTGTCGACGTCGCCCCCTCTCTGCGCGCCTGGATGAGAGGATAAGAACTCCGGCTCATGTTCCCTCCTCGGTGAAACCGCGGTGCGTGGCCCTCATCCCCACGCCCTTCTCCCGCCTCGGGAGAAGGGTGGAGAGCCACTGTGTCAGGAATGGTCCAGTCGTGTCGGACTCCGTGATCTTCAGCACCTTCCAGCTCATGACGACCGCCTCCTGCCGCGTGGACCATCGCTCCGACAGCGGTTCTCCACCCTTCTCCCGAGGCGGGAGAAGGGCGTGGGGATGAGGGCCACGCACCGCGGCTTCACCCCGAGCGGCCCATGAGCCAGAACTCCCACGCGGTGCGACGCGCAAGCCCCCTGCCCTCCCG
>JBILLI010000991.1:0-2601 GCA_044376155.1 Polyangiales bacterium | reverse complement strand
GGGTTCTCCACCCTTCCCCCGAGGCGGGGGAAGGGCCGGGGAAGGGGGCCTCGTCTCGCGAATTCGTCTCGTATTCAAGCCGTTCTCGGAGATGTGTCCCGAGGTGAACCCGAGGCGGGGGAAGGGACGGGGATGGGGGCCACCAGGCCCGCATTCGGCTCCGCGCCTTGCGGCGCTCGCGCCTCGTTGCGCAGCTCGGTCCGACTTTCCGGTCGGCGCTCTAGCGACGGCCACGCCACCGCGGTCCCCGCGCGACCCCCGCGCACCCTGAACGTTCACCGCGTGCGGGCACACGGTGACGTGCGTACTCTCCGCGCAGCGGATGCGCCACGAACGGGTAGCGCGAACGCTCTACTCGACGCTGGCGCGCGGCGCAGACCAGACGAGCCCTCCGGTGTTCTCGAAGACGATCTGCCGCAGGCCTTCGTTGAAGAAGCTCGCCTCGACGACGATGCGTTGCGCGCCGCGCGTCGCGGAGAGAAAGCCGCGCGGGTCGGAGAGGAACACCATGTCAGCGCGGACGTCGGCGGGTCCGACGCCGCGAAGCCTCCTCACCGGCCCGTCGTCGAACTTCGCGTGCAGCGCGCAGTCGAGCGCGCAGAGGAACTGGCCGCGGTCGACGTCGATCCAGGCGTCGAAGCCCGAGCGCGCCCCCTGGCGAAAGCAGATCCGCGCCGTCGCGCCGCCCTGGTAGGGGAACGCGAAGTCCAACGTGGTGCTCGCCGTGATGCACGCGAGGCGGGTGGTCGCACCGCGCATCTCATCGCGGCTCTCGCGGTAGACCCAGCGCGACGCGGGTGCGGGCGGCGGGGCGGGTACGGCGGGCACCTGAGCCTCGCTGGGTCCGGGCGGGGAAACGGCGGGCGCGGGGGTGCTCAGCACGGGCGGCGACGCCTGCATCGCGGCCCTCGGGCTGCGCTTCGAGACGATCCCTCCGAGGCAGCTCATCACAACGAGCGCGATGGAACCGACGAAGAGCCACCCCAGGACGCTCCGCGGGAGAAACCAGCCGGTGGGGTTCGGACGGCCGCACCACGGGCACGACACGGCTTCGGAGTCGACGACGCGACGGCATCCGAGGCACGGCTTCTGCGCCATCGCTCAACCTCCCGCGCGCATCACGGAACCTCTGCGGGCGCCGCGCGGAGGTCCGCGGGACTGAAGCGCCGCTGCGTCTGCCGCCCTACCTCGTAGAGATCGGCGCCGAGCACGGCGAGGCCCCCGGCGCCGCCGAGGGCTGCGATGGCGATGAGACCGAACACCACACGCGTGCCGCTGCTCATCTCCGCCCGCTCCGCATGACGCAGCGCCTGACCAAGGACGTAGGCGCACACCACGAGCCCCACGGTCATCACCATCAACCCGATGTCTGGAATCATCGCCGACCCTCCTGCGCGCGGAGTTCGGCCTCGCACCGCCGAAGAGCAGGCACGCGACCGCGAAACGCGCTCCCCCATGAACGGGCCTCGCGGCCCGATCTGACGGCGCTCTCGTTCGCGGGGATCAGGCCACGCGGGCCCAGGTGCGCACGGCCTCGCGCAGCGTCGCGGCGGGCAAGGGCTTGCCCAGCACCGCGCAGGCGCCGGCCTCGAGCAGCGAGGTGTCGGAGGCGTCGGCGAACCCGGTGACGAAGACCCACGGGGGCGTGGGGCCGCGGCGACGGGCCTCGTGCAGCAGGGTGAGGCCATCCATGCGAGGCATGCGCACGTCGCAGAGGACCATCGAGAACTCCGTGGTCGCCAGGGCCTCCAGGGCCTCGTCGCCCGAGGTCGCGCAGCGCACCTCGACGCCGTCGCGCGCGAGCAGGCGACGGATCACGTCGACGAGCACCGCCTCGTCATCGACCACGAGCACCCGCGGCGCGCTCACCCAGGCTCCTCCTCCGCGGGCAGCGAGAGCTCGAAGGTCGTGGGCGTGACGCCGACGAGGTAGCGCAGCGCGCCCCCGTTGCGGGTCGCGAAGGTGTTCGTGATGGCGAGGCCCAGCCCCGTGCCCGCGCCCGTCGGCTTCGTGGTGAAGAAGGGGTCCATGAGCCGCGGCACGTCCTCGTCGCGCACGCCGGCGCCGCTGTCGAGGCAGCGGATCACCACGGCCTCGCCCTCGGTGGTGACCGTCAGACGCACCCAGGGGTCGGCCGACGGCGCCGCGGCGTCGAGGGCGTTGTGCAGGAGGTTCATCAGCATGATGAGCACCTCCGAGGGCCTCGCCCGCACCGCGACGTCGCCGCCCACGTCGTCGAAGTGCAGCGGCACGGCGGCGTTGCGAAAGCGCCCGCGGCAGAGGGCGTGGACGTCGCGCAGCACGTCGTGCACGACGACGCGGGTGGACGGGTCGTGGCGGGCGTCGCGCGCGAGGGTGCGCAGGGCGCGGGTGATCTCTCCCGCGCGCCGGGCCGTCTCGCAGATGTTGTTCAGGCCCACCCACACCGCCGGGGCGTTCACCCCCGCGGCGCGCAGCGACTGCTCCAGCATCTCCGCCTCGAGGATCACCACCTGCAGCGGGGTGTTGATCTCGTGCGCGACGCCTCCCGCGAAGAGCGCGAGGCTGGCGACCCGGGTCTCGCGCTCCCGCGCCGCCGCGTCGCGCGCGCGCACCCACTGG
>JBILLI010000990.1:0-2611 GCA_044376155.1 Polyangiales bacterium | reverse complement strand
GTCGGCCGTTGCTTCGCGGTGATGCTGCTGAAGAGCTCCACGCTGTTCGCGCCGCGCAGCGCGCGTTCGCCCACCAGCAGCTCGACGAGCAGCAGCGCGAGGGCGTGCACGTCGGTCCACGGGCCGGTGCGCAGCCGACCGACCTGCTCGGGCGCGGCGTGCGAGAGCGAGAAGCACGAGAACGCGTCGGTGGTGCGATCGATGTGCTCCGCGCCGAGCTCGTCGGGGGACATCACCTTCGCGACGCCGAAGTCGAGCACCCGCGCCCGCGCCTCGCCCCGCGCGGCGGGCACCACCATGAGGTTCGCGGGCTTGAGGTCGCGGTGCACCACGCCCGCCTCGTGCGCGCTCGCGATGGCGTCGATCACCGGGCGCAGCAGCGCGAGGGCCTCGGTCGGCGCGCGGCGCTTGCCCTGCTCCTCGCGGAGCGTCACGTCGAGGGTCACGCCATCGACCCACTCCATCGCGATGAAGGGGTGGCTCGCCCCGTCGATCTCCGTGACCCCCGAGTCGAGCACCCGCACGATCGCCGGGTGCCGCAGCGCCGCGATGGTGCGCGCCTCTCGCATGAAGGCCGCGAAGGACTGCTCCCGCGCCTCGCCCTGCAGATGCGCGGGCACGTCGAAGACCTTCACCGCGACGGCGCATCCGAGGGCGCAGTGCTGCGCGCGGTACACGGCGCCGTACCCGCCGCGCGCGACGAAGCGCTCCAGCGCGAAGCGTTCCGCGATGGTGCGCCCTTCGAGGCGTTCGATGGAAGCGCCGTCAGCCACGAGAAACACCCGGGAAATCCCTTGCCCCAGGAGCAGAGATCTTTCCAGCGCCCCGCTCGCTGCGCGGTGTCCCGGCGCTCAGGGGAGCGCCACGGCGACAGGCGAGTGACGGTGCTCCGTCGTGCCGTCGCCGAGGCTGCCGTAGGTGTTGTCGCCCCAGCAGAGCACCCTGCCGTCGCGCACCTCGGCGCAGGTGAACCCGCGTCCTGCGCTCACGCGAATCGCGGGGCCGTCCATCGCGACCGGGTCGCCGGGACGCAGGCGGCGTGTCGTGGTTCCGTCGCCGAGCTGTTGGAGCTCGTTGCCGCCCCAGCAGCGCAGGGCGCCGTCGTCGGCGAGGGCGCAGGTGTGGTTGTCGCCCGCGGCGAGACGCGTGGTCACACCCTGGAGCGTGGGCACCGCGACGGGGCGCGGCGCGTTCGTGCGCGCGCCGTTCCCGAGCTGCCCGTCGGCGTTGTACCCCCAGCACCAGACAGACCCGTCTTCGAGCGCCGCGCAGACGTGGTTCGTCTGCGTCGCGAGGGCCACGGCGCGCGCGCGCAGGGGGACGTCAAGCGGGGTCGGCCGGTCGGTGTAGAGCCCGTCGGCGAGGGTGCCGAAGGTGTTCTGCCCCCAGCACGACACGGTGCCGTCGCGGCGTCGCGCGCAGGTGTGAAACTGCCCGGCCACGACCTCCGCGACCTCTCCCCGGAGCGCGGTCACCCGCGTCGCCGCTGGGCGCGGGCTGCCCCCGTCGAGGGCGATCTGCCCCCGCTGGTTCTCGCCCCAGCACACGAGCGCGCCGCTCTCAAGCACCGCGCAGAAGTGCAGGCCCCCGACGGCGACGGAGACCGCGGGCTCGGTGAGGCCCGACACGCGAACGGGCACCATGCTCTGCGGCGTGCCCGGCGCGCCGAGGCCGCCCTCGCCGCCCCGTCCCCAGCACCAGACGGACCCGTCATCGAGCACCGCGCAGGCGGTCTGATACCCGTTGCCCAGCGCCGTCGCGGGTCGGGGCAACCCCGTGAGGCGAACGGGCGCGGGCCGCGTCGTGATGGTCCCGTCGCCGAGCTGTCCGTAGGTGTTGCCGCCCCAGCACCACACGCTCCCGTCGCAGCGCGCGGCGCAGCAGAAGCTGTGATACCCGCACGAGAGCGCGCGGAGCGCGGGGTCGTCGCAACGGGTCACCGCCGCATCGACGGCGGCGTCGGGGGTGGGCGCGTCGGTCTGCGCCGCGTCGCCAGGGCCGCTGTCGGTGCGAGCCACGGGCGGTGTCCACGCGTCGGTGATGCAGGCGGTGCACGAGAGGGCGACGAGGACAATGGCGCGACGCGAGGGCATGAAGGGGTGTGTGATCGCATTGAGCGCCCATGGGTGAGGTACGTCAATGCGCGTCCTGCGCGATGTGATCGGCCCGCACGCCGACGATCTCGGTGCGGCGAAACATGCGCTGCGGCCACGGGGCGGTGCTGCGGAGATCGAAGTGCACGCGCCGCGGTCGTGCTCCCGCGCGAAGCACGGGCCGGCGATGGTGAACCAACGGGGCAATGACGCCCACGGGCTCCGCCCTCAACGGGGGCATGCGTCAGGCGTCGTCCGAACCGCCGCCCGCGGGCGTTCACCACGCCGTGGTGGTGACGTTCACCACGCCGCGGTGATGGCGCCGCACGGAGCGATGCTCACGGTTGGCGGTGCGACCAGGGTCCGCGGCACGCAGGACCGCGACGGCGCGGGCGCGCTCAGCAGCCGACGACGTGCACCGTACGTGTCCCAACAGTCTCAATGCGGGTGAAGATCCGCGCGTCCCAGTCTTCGCCGAGGCTCGGGTCGAAGAGCACGAGCCAGCCCTCGTCGAGCCC
>JBILLI010000989.1:0-2612 GCA_044376155.1 Polyangiales bacterium | reverse complement strand
TCTCGTGGGTGGGGGCTCGCGAAGATGCTACAAAACAAGCGTTGTGACGGTATTCGAGCCAATCCACGGAACCCTGCTCAGGTGCAGTCCGCGCTCACCGCTGTGCTGCTCCTGCATACGCCAGCGGCTGAGCATCGGGACCCTGTCGCGCCCCTGCTCGTCGCGCTCGGTCCCGAGGTTGAAGTTGCAGCGGGTGACGCCGACGACATCACAGAGCGCGGGGTACTCCTCGGTGTCCCGAAGTCGTGCTAGGGCGACCGCCACGCCGCGCCGCTCGCGTCGACGGGCGCGTAGCCGGCGTCGCCGTAGCGCGCGATGTCCTCCGCATAGACGCCGGGGCACGCGGCGGAGAGCGCGCAACCCGCGCACGCGGGGACGCGCCGCAGGTACTCCGCGTTGTGCGCGTAGGGTGTGCGCGCGCGGGAGCGTAACTCGACGGAGACGTCGTCGAGGTACAGGTCCACCAGGCGCGGGGTGAGCTCTGGCGCGAGGCAGGGCTGGAGGTTGCGCAGCCCGACGTCGACCCCGACGTCGTCGCCGGCGGCGATGAGCGTGCGGGCGAGCGCGGCGCGCTCCGTGGGCGACAGCATCAACGCGTCGGCGTTCGTGAGGGCATCGCCGATGGGCTTCGTGAAGGCCGCGACGACCGTCGGCGGCTCGCGCCGGAGCTCGCGGGCCAGGGCGGCGAGGGAGGCGAGATGTCGCGCGGCGCCGTCGGCGTTCCAGCGCGTGAGCACGGTGTAGACGTAGACGTTGACGTCCTCGCGCGCGAGGGCGTTGCGCAGGCCCTGGCGTTGCTTCTGAAACTGCCCGTGGGACCGGGCGATGCGGTCGTGCACGGCCTCGTCGTCGGTGTCGACGGAGACGTGCAGCGTCGCGACGCCCCGGTCGATAAGCGCACCGAGGAACGTCGGGTCTGCGAGCTTGAGGCCGTTGGTCATGACCACGTGGCGCCGCGACAGCCCGGCGTCTGTGAGCATCTCCAGCACCGTGAGCAGCTCCGGGTGGATCGTGGGCTCGCCGCCGATCAGGATCGCGCGGTCGCAGCCCGCGGCGAGGCCGGCCTTCACCATGTCGATGACGCGCGCGATGGGCGTGAAGCCCTCGGTGTCGCCGTGCGGCGGGACCGAGCAGTACACGCACGCGGCGTTGCAGGGGCGGCCGAGGTCTACGTAGAACGACGGCGTGAGCCACGCGGCGAGGCGCTCGATGGCGGGGTGCTGCGCCTGCAGCGGCGGTCGCTCGCGGCGTTCGTGCACATCGACGGTGCGCGCACCGGTGTAGCGCCGCGCAGAGGGCGCGACAACGGGGAGCGGCCGTCGCGGCGCAGGCTGCGCGGCCATCCATGCGCCGAGCCGCGCGTAGGTGTCGAGGACGTCAGGCCAGCAGACGTCCGGGACGACGGTGACGTCCAGCACCTCGTCGGCGCCGCCGTGGGGTCCACGCCAGCGTGGGTCCGGGTGACGCCCGATGTCCGCGCGGATCGCCGCGCCGCGTAGCAGCGCCCGCACGGCGTCGGCCACGGTGACAGGGAGCGCTGGGCCGATGCGGTGCGAGCCCGGAGGCAGGGCGGCGGGGTCGTCGGCGAGGGCGCGGATCGTCGCGGCCACGCCGTCGACGGGGGCGATGGTCTGCCGCTGCCTCCCGTCGCCCGGGAGTAGCGCGCGGCCTGTGGCGCGGGCGGCGTCGAGGTACGGGCGCTCTCGCTGGGAGGGGTCGACCGTCGCGACGAGGCGCGGCAGCACGAGGGTGTGCACCACGCCTGCAAAGCGCGCCTCGTAGCGCGCGCGGGCGCTCCGCTTGCCTCGCCCGTGGGACGTGTCGTGCCCGTGGACCAGGGCCGGGTCCTCCGCGATGGACGACGCGAAGATCAGGTGCCGCGGCGGTTGTGCGGTGCCGTCGATGGCCTCAAGCAGCGCGTCGGCGTCTTCGGCGTCGAATCCCAGCAGATCGATGACCACCGTCGCGCCGTCGATGAGCCCGCGCAGGGCTGCGACGTCGCGGCGCACGGCGCGGGTGTGCGCGAGTGCGGCTGGGAGGTCCTCCGCGGGCAGCGGGTCTCGGCGGGAGAGCCCGCGCAGTGCGCAGTCGGCGAACGCACGGGCGGTCGATGGGCCGAGCCGTCCGGTGTCGCCGAGCAGTGCGACGACGTGTTCGCGTCGAGTCATTCGAGCGCGCAGTGTACTTCGCGAGGCGTCGATCGTGCGCGGGGCTTTGTCCCGCAGAGGGTTCAAATCATCGTCGACGACCTTGGCGCCCCTGGCGCGACGGACCCGCGGACGGGCAAACGTGCGTCGAGCGCGAGGGTGCCAACGGCGACAGGGCGGCGCATCGCGTCAGGGTCAACGGGCCCGTCTGTCGGCGGCACCCGGACTACACCGCCGTGCGCTCCGGGGGCGGCGGCACCTCGTCGGCACGGTACGGCGTGAGCGCGTCGGTTCCGAAGTGCGCTGCGTAGTCCTTCCAGATGCCCGAGCAGCGCGGGCGCAGCGCACACTCCCCGCACCGCGGGCCGTACGCGCGCTCCTGCTCCGACCACATCGACGACTCCGCGTCGAACCACAGCGATTCCATGTGCTGAAGGTCATCGGGGAGCACGCACGGGGGGATCT
>JBILLI010000240.1:0-10023 GCA_044376155.1 Polyangiales bacterium | reverse complement strand
GCAGGGCGCGAGCGAGACCGAGTGGCTGCAGGTGAACTGCCTCGCGGGCTTCACGTGCTTCACCAACCGCATGCCGAGCCCGCTCTGCCGCCGCCCGCTGGCCGAGGGCACGCCCTGCGAGGCGGGTGACACGTGCGTCTTCGGCACCCTCTGCACCGAGTCCGCCGGGACCACCACCCGCACCTGCCGCCGGCTCAGCGTGGCCTCGCGCGAGGGCGACCGCTGCGACGCCGTGACCAGCAGCACGGTGTGCAATCCCCTGCTCGGGCTCTCGTGCAATCCCGCGACGAACGCCTGCGCGCGCATCGGCGACGGCGCCGCCGGGAGCGCGTGCGTGACGGGCGACTTCAGCCTCGGGTGTGACGTGATGAACTACTGCGACGCGAGCACGCGGCGCTGCGTGGCGCGACTTGGCGTCGGGCAGATGTGCCTGCGCGACAGCGAGTGCGTCAGCGGCGAGTGCCTCGACGGGCGGTGCATGGAGCGGGTGTGTGACTGAGCGCGGTCAGAGGCGGACGACGCCCGCGCCCCAGGTGTAGCCCGAGCCGAAGGCCGAGAAGAGGATCAGCGAGCCCGGCTTCGCGCGGCCGTCGGCGATGGCCTCGCTGAGGGTCAGCGGGATCGACGCGGCGGTGGTGTTGCCGTAGCGGTCGATGCTCGTGCAGACCTTCTCCATCGGGATCTCGAGCTTGCGCGCGACGAACTCGTTGATGCGCAGGTTCGCCTGGTGCGGCACGAAGAGGTCGACGTCGTCGCGGGTCTTGCCGGCCATGGTCAGCGCCTCGCGGGAGGCCGCGGGCATCTTCTCGGTGGCCCAGCGGAACACCTGCTTGCCGTTCATGGTCGGGTAGTGCATCCGCGCGTCGAGCATCTCGTGGGTGATGCGGTGCGGGGATCGGCGGGAGGAGGGGGCCTCCATCCAGAGGTCCTCGGCGCCGACGCCGTCGGCCGCGAGGGTCACGCTCTGCACGCAGCGCTCGGTGTCCTCGGTGGGGCCGAGGATCGCCGCGCCCGCGCCGTCGCCGAAGAGCACGGCCACGTCGCGGCCCTCGTCGGAGAGGTCGATGCCGGTGGAGTGCACCTCGGCGCCCACGAGGGCCACGCGCTTGTACATCCCCGCGCGGATCCAGCCGTCGGCGATCGAGAGCCCGTAGAGGAAGCCCGAGCACTGGTTGCGGATGTCGAGCGCGGGCACCGCGCCGAGGCCCAGCTTGCGCTGGAGGAAGCACCCCGAGCCCGGGAAGAACACGTCGGGGGAGAGCGTGGCGAAGATGATCGCGTCGATCTCCTTCGGGTCGATGCCCGCGCGCTCGCAGGCCATCTGCACCGCGGGGACGGCGAGGTCGCTGGCGCCGATGCCGTCGTGCTCGATGAAGCGACGCTCGCGGATCCCCGTGCGCTGCTGGATCCACTCGTCGCTGGTGTTGAACATCTTCGCGAGGTCGTCGTTCGTCACCACGCGCGACGGCGCGTAGTGCCCGACCCCAAGAATCGCTGTGCGCGTCATGGTGTGTGCTCCTTGGCGGAGCCGCGGAACGTAGGTGAACTCGCGGCGCTTCGGCAACGCCCCGGGCCTTGTCGCTTGCCGAAAGCGCTCGGTGCGTAGCACGCTGCGCGGGGCGTGGACGGACCGAAGCGCCCCGAGACCTTTCTCGAACTCCCCCCCGAGGCCGCGTTGCCCGCGGCTCCGGCGCGCGTGGCGAGCGCGAGCGAGTCGTGGCTGGAGGCGCCCGGTGCGTCGCCCGCGCCGCCCCCCGCGGAGCCCGAGGGCGCGCCCGCGCCGGGGGGGCGGCGCAAGGCCCGGGCGGGGGACCGCGCCGAGGCGTCGGTGCGCGACGCCGTGTCGCTCGCCATCGTCGCGGCGCTGCCCACCGATCGCACGATGCTCGCGGCGCTGTGGCCCGACCTCTCGCCGCAGGAACTCCTTCGTTCCCCGCCGCCCGCGCAGGCGCTGCGGGCGAGGGTGGAGTTCGCGCGCGGCGCCATCGACGCGGTGGGCCGTCGCGACGCGGAGTCCCGCGCCCGCGCGCAGCTCGCGCAGCGGGCCCTCGACGCGCACCTCGCGCACATCGGTGACGGCGACGACGCCCTCCCGCGCGCGCTCGCCGCGCTGCGAGACGCGCAGCGCGAGGAGGTCCTCGCCTTCGCGCGCATGCTCGTGGGCGAGGGGGGCGCGCTGGTGCCCGGGGACGTGTCGCGCGTGCTCGCCGCGGCGCAGGGGAGGGGCATCGACGTCGAGGTCGCGCGGTCGTGGCTGCGCGGGGCAGGCATCACCGAGGCCGCGGTGGACGCGCGGTCGTGGGCGCCCCTCGATGCGCTCCCGGGCGCGCCCTCGACGGTCGACGACGTGGCCCTCGCGCTGCTGCGACACCCTTCGCAGGGCGCGGAGATCCTTCGGGCGGGGACGCTGCTCGCGTGGCTGCGGGCCAACGGCGCGACGGGGGAGCTCGTCGAGCGTAGCCGTGACGCGCGGATGGTGCTGGAGCGCGGCGCGTCGCCGGCCCTCGCGGTGCACCAGCAGGTGTGGGCGCTGGGGCGGCGCGAGCTGATCCTCGGGAGCGTGTGGCTGCGCAGCCCGACCGAGCTCGCCGCGGCGACGCGGGGCGGGCACCTCTCGGGGGATGACCTCGCGCGGGCGGCCCGCGATGGGCTCCTCGGCGCGTGGCTGCGGCTGCACGGTTGGGTGGCCGCATCGGGGGCCGCGGACCTCGCCGCGCGGGGAGACCCCTCGGGGCTCAAGCGTCTCGCGTGGTCCTTGGGCGATGCCCTGGTCGTGGGCGACGCGTCGTTCACCGACCTCGACGCCTTTGCGCAGGCGCTGCTCACCCGGGAGCCCGTGCGCGCCGCGGCGACCTCGCTCATGGCCTCGGGGGACCTCCTCGCGTGGATGGAGTCACTCCCGCCCGCGCAGCGCGACGAGGTGTGGATCGATCGGCTGCGCCGCGGCCGCGCGAACCCCGGGGACGCGCTGCCCATGTGGATGGGGGCGCGGGCGCGGGTCGGGCGTGGCCCGTTGGCGCTCGCGGATCGCGTGGGGCAGCCCGTGATGATCTCCTCCCCGGCCGCGCTGCGCATCACGTCGCAGGTGAGCGCGCTCTGGGACTCGCTCAAGGCGAGCTACCGCCGCGGTGAGCTCCTGGCGTGGCTGTCGGTGATGGCGCCGGAGTTCGAGCGCCCCGAGACCCCGTGGCCGCCGCACGACGAGGACGCCGAGCTCAACGCGATTTTGTGGTCCCTCGGGCACGTGGGCCTGGTGATGGAGTGGGGCGAAGAGGACCGTGGGGTCACCGCGCCGGCCGACATCGTGCGGGCGTACCAGTCCTCGTGGCAGCGCCTCGAGGCCCTGGTCGCGCGGGGCTTCGTGCTCACGTGGTTGACCCGCTTTCACGGGGCGATCCCCCTCGCGCCCGGCGGGGCGGAGCCGCCCATCACCCTCGGCGAGGCCCTCGCGGGTCTACACGCCGAGGGCACGCGCCTCCCCGCGGGGTACGCCTCGCTGAAGCTCGCCGCGCTCTGCGGCCTGCGCGCGCTGCCGCTGGACCCGACGCAGCCCGGCGACGACGCCACGCTCCGGGGGTACGTGAGCGCGGCTCCCGGAAAGACCAGCGACGTGCGCGCGTGGGAGCCGCTGCGCGGGCACGTGATCCATGGCAGCGCGTTGCTCTGGCTCGCCCTCCAGCCCGGCGTGTCGCCCGCGGTGGCGAAGGCTCTCCTGCGCGCGGCGTTCACGCCGTGGAACCCCGGCGCCGACATGGTCGAGCACGGCGCGCGCATCCTCGCGCAGCTCGCGCGCAGCTTCGGGCCGCCCGTGCCGTCGACCGCGCTGCAGCGTGAGCTCGACGCGGCGGCGGGCATACCCCGGGGCGCTGCGGCGCGCGCGAAGAGCGCGCGCGGCGGTGCGCGCTGGGCGGCGGTGGGACTGCTCGTCGGCGCGCTCCTCGCGGTGGGGGTCGGCGTCGCCGCGCTGCTCTGGGACCGCGGGGAGGGCACCGAGCCCCCGCAGCCCGCGGCGGACCCGGCCCGCGCGCGGTGGGTGCGTCTGCGCGCCACGCTCCGGGCCGACGCGAGCGACCGTGGCGGGGCGTGGGACCTCGACGGCTCGCCGCCCGACCTGCGGGCGCGCATCCATGTGCGCGACGAGGTGGTGGAGCTCGGCCCCTGCCGAGACTCGTTGGAGTGCGTACAATCCTGGGAGCGGGTGCGGCTGATCCCGGGCGTGCCCTTTCGCGTGCGCGTCGATGACATGGAGGGCCCCTTCGCGAACGCCCTGGGCGCGGCGTGGGTGCGCTGGGACGGGCGCAGCGGGGAGCTCGTGCGGGCGAAGCTCGGCGCGGTGACCCTGGAGCTGCGGGTGGACGTTGAGGCGCCCGCGCCGCCGCCGCCGCCGCTCCCGTTGCCCACGTCGCCGCGCGTGACCTCGCCGTCGTCGGCGATGACCCGGGACGCGGGTGCGCGGCCGCGGGGGCGCCCGTCGACGCGAACGCGCCGCCCGCGACGCGAGGACCCCGACGTGAAGCCCGACGAGGTCCCCGACGAGGGGACGTTCTGACGGGCGCGCGGGTGACCGGGCTTCTGCGGTAGCTTCGTGAGGGTGTTGAACCCGGGTACGCCCCGCGCCCTCGCCACCATCGCCCGCACCACCTTCGGGATCTCCCTGTCGGTGCTCGCCGCGCAGGCCCGCGGCGTGCTCTCTCGGGAGGGCGTCGACGCGCGCATCGACGTATGGTCGCGCGAAATGCTTGGGGCGCTGGGCCTTCGCGTGCGCGTGCGCGGCGCGGAGAACCTCCGCGGATGGCGCGCGGCGCTGGTCATGTCGAACCACCAGTCGCACTTCGACGTGCCGGTGCTGTTCCAGGTAATCCCACCCTCGCTGCGGATGGTGGCGAAGGTCGAGCTCGCGCGGGTGCCCGTGTGGGGGGCGGCGATGCGCGCGGGGGGCATCGTGTTCATCGACCGCTCGGACCGGGCGCGGGCCATCGCGAGCCTCGCGCAGGCGCGCGCGCAGCTCGCCGAAGGGGTCAGCGTGTGGATCGCGCCCGAGGGCACCCGCTCCCTCGACGGCGCCCTCGGGGCCTTCAAGAAGGGCGGCTTCGTGCTCGCCGAGGAGGTCGGCGCCGACATCGTGCCGGTCACGATCTCAGGCACGCGCCTCGCGCTCCCCGTGCACAGCCGCTCGCCGCGGCAGGGGGTGGAGGTGACCGTCACCGTGCACCCCCGCGTGCGCCCCGGTGATCACCCCGGCCGGGACGCGCGCGTGGCCGCGGTGCGCGCCTCCATCGCGTCGGCGTTGCCGCCCGCGGAGCGTGTCGAAAACGCGCGTTGAGACAGCGCTGTCTGTTAGCACCGGGCGATGGCCACGGATGGTTTCACCCCGGCCCGCGAGCGCGCCCGGCGGGTCCGCAGCGCGGAGGCGCTCCGCGGCGGGAGCATGGCGTCTCCCGTGTGGCTGCTCTGCCCCGACGCCTCGCTCCGCCACGAGCTGCTCAGCGCCGTGGCCGCGCGGGGCGGTGGGTTCTTTCGCGCGGTGGACTGGTCGATGCTCGCCGAGGGGCTCGATCCGCGGCTCGGGCTGCCCTTCGCGGCGCCGGTTGATGAGACCGAACGCGTGCTCGCGGTGGAGCGCACGCTCTACGCCCGCGCGCGAGGCCGTGATGGCCTTCGCGCGTCGCTCGCGGCGGACCCCTTCGGCGTGGCGTCGGCGCTGCTGCGCGTGGTCGATCTGCTGCGCGCGCACGGGTGGCGCGGCGAGGTCCCCGCGGTCGACCCCGGGGATCCCGTGTCGGCGGTCACCGCGGAGCACGTCGACACGCTCCGTGCGCTGCGCGACGCGCTGGAGTCTCAACTCCAGGCCCGCGGTCAGCTCGACCTCGTGGGTCGCCTGCGCCGCGCCGCCGCCGCGCTCGCCGCGGGTCGCTCGAGCGGGGTCGTGGCGCTCGTGGTCGAGGGGGTGGACCGCTTCGATCCGACGCAGCGCGCGCTGCTCCGCGGCCTGCGCGACACGGGCTGCCGCGTCGACGTCGCGCCGTGGGTGTTGGGCTGGGATGCCCTCTCGACGGGTGACGAAGCGGTGGGCGCACCGACCCTCCTGGCCGCGTTGGAGCGCGGCGCGCGCCACGCGGAGAACGATGCGGACGACAGCGTGGTCGCGTTGCGCCCGCGCGACGTGGGCGAAGAGGCCTGGTTCATCGCGCGCTACATCGCCGAGCGGGTGGCGCGGGGGGACGACGCCGCCGATTTCGCCGTGAGCGTGCAGGGGGCAGCGGCGGCCGATCGGGTGCGCCGCGCGCTGACGCGCTGGGGGATCTCAAGCTCTGGGGCTTCGCGCGTCGCGGTGCGTTCAACACCGCTGTGGCAGATGGTGCGCGCGGGCGTCCGGCTCGGCTGGCGGGGGCCGCACCCCGTGGACCTCGCGACCGTGCTCGCGGCGCCCGGCGCGGGCGTCTGGGGGGGCGATCGCGATCGGCTCGTGGCGGCGCTGCGGCGGACCGCGCCGACGTCGTGGAAGGGCGTGCGGGACGTGGTCCGCGAGGTGCTCACGCTCGACGAGGCGCCCGATGGCGAAGGGGTGATCCCCGAGGACCCCGCGCGTCAGCGGCGGTTGGAGGAGGCGCGTCAGCGGGTCGGGGCGCTGGTTGATCTCTTTGACCAGCACGGACCCTTCGTGCGCCACGCCGCGGTGGACCGCGCGAAGCTGCTGCAGGGCATCGTCGACGCGCTCCGCGAGCGCTTCGTCGACAGCGATCGCTTCTCGGAGTCGGTGGTCGACCCGCGGGATCAGACCGCCTGGCTGCTCGCCGCGAAGGCCATCGACGGCGCGCTGCGGGTGGAGCTCGCGCGGCTCGTGGAGCGCAACGCGCCGCTGTCGGCTGACGACCCCAGCGGCTTCCTCGCGGCGGCGGAGTCTCTGCTGGGCGAGGTCGAAGAGGACCTCTCCCCGCCGCGCGACGAGGGCGTCGCGGTGCTCGACGGCCACGCGAGCGCGCGACGGCGACCGCGCACCCTGCTGGTCACGGGGTTCGTGCGCGGCGCCCATCCCAGCGCGCCGCCCGCACGGCTGCTCCTCGACGAGGGGGAGCGCGCCGCGGTGAACGCCTCGCTCCCCGCGGAGGACGCGCTGCCCACGCCCGACGAGGACCGCGCGCTGGCGTGGCGGCAGACCCAGCGGCTGCTCGCGCTGCCCACGTCGCAGCTCGTGCTCCTCGCGCCGATGCGCGCGCCCGACGGCGCCAGCACCGACCCGTCGCTCACGTGGACCGAGCTCCTCGACCGCATGCCCCCGGCGGCGCGCGCGGCGCACCTGCGCGAGGGCATCGCCCCGGCGGCGGCGTGGCTCCCGGCGGTGATGGGACCTCCGCAGAGCGCGCGGGCCCTCCGCGACGACGCCGTTCGCGCCCTGGGGCGGGGCGATCTCGCTGCAGCGCAGTCGCTCTCACGCGCGCTGCTTCGGGCAGACCCCGAAGCCCGTGACTTCTTCGTCGCGCGGCTGAGGCCGGAGCGCCAGTTCGAAGTCGGTGATCTCGTGCGCGGGCGCCTCTCGGAGGTTGTCTTCGGCGCGCGTGATCTCGAGTCGGCGATGACCTGCCGCTATCGCTTTCTCGCCGACAGCCTGCTCGGACTGCGCGCGCACCGCTACGCGCGAAACCCGGATGTCGGCCCCGCGGAGCGCACCCGCGCGGTGCGGGCGGCGCTGCGCCGTGTCGACGCCCACCTCGCGGCCGAGGGGCGTGTCAGCGACGACGACATCGACCTCGCGATCGATCAGGCGGTGGTCCCGCTGGGGGTCTCCCTCGCGCGGGACGAGGAGCTGCGCCGGGCCACCCGCGCCGCGGTGCAGCGGTATCTGAACGTGCGGCGGGCATGGTCGCTGCGTGACGGCGACGACGCGCCCGAGGATGACGGTCCGGTCGAGTTCGATCTGCCCCTCGACGACGGCCGACGTCTGCGGGCCCGCGCCACCGCGCCGCGGCTGGAGCGGGGCGACGACGGGGTGATGATGGTGGACTTCACGCTGCGCTCGCTCGACGGCGCGGCGCGGCTGCGTGACCTCGGACTCGACGTCGACGCGGTGCTCGCGCCCATGGCCGCGGCCACCCGAGGCGCCGACGCGCCCCACGCGTATCTCCGCTTCTCCCTCGCGAAGCCCGTGGCGGACGCCCTCGCGGGCCGCGCGGCCGCGGTGGTCGACGAGAAGGTCGCGCCCCTCGAGACCGCCCTCACCGCCACCGCCGTGCGCGTCGAGCACGCGCGTCGGCTTGAGGACCACCGCGACCGCGTGTTGCAGGAGCTCGCCACGGCCTTCGGCGACATGGACCGCGACGACGCCCTCTACGCGCCCCACGACGCGCAGGAATTCGAGCGCCTGCACGACGGCGGCGCGCGCACCTGCGAGCGCTGCGACGTCTCGCTCGCGTGCCGCTTTCGTCTCGCGGGGGGTGCGTGATGACGACACGGCTGGTCTCGGCGGGCGCGGGCAGCGGCAAGACCCACCGCATCGTCGAAGAGGTCGTCGCCCGGGTGCGCGAGGGCGTGTCGGTGGAGCGCATCGCCGCCGTGACCTTCACCGAGGCCGCGGCCTCGGAGCTGCAGGAGCGCCTGCGCCTGCGCCTGCTGAGTGAGGGGCTGCGCGACGAGGCCGCGCGGGTCGAGGGCGCGATGATCTGCACCATCCACCGCTTCGCGCTCGCGCTGCTCACGCGCTTCCCGCTCGCCGCCGGCGTGGCGCCGACGCCGATGGTGCTCGACGACGACGGCGCCCGCGCCCTGCTCGAGCGCGCGATGGAGCGCGACCTGCGCGCGCACGCGGGCGACGCGCACCGACGCTGGCTGGAGGAGTCCTTCGGCGAGGGCGTGGGGCTCACCAGCAACGCGTACGACCCCGCGGAGCGCCCCGAGGGGCGGCTGCACGCCGTCGTGCGCCTGCTCATCGATCGCGCCCGCTCCCTCGCGATGGGCCCGGAGGCCCTGCTGCGCGAGGGCGACGCCGCGGTGTTGCGCCTGCGCGCGGTGATGCCGCCGCGGGCCGATGCCGCCGCGTTGGAGCGTGACCTCGCCGCGGGGCACACCCAGGCGATGCGCTGGCTCGACGACAACCCGACGCCGCCCTACAAGGCTGACGAGCCGCTGCACCAGCTCCTCGGGGCCCTGCGCGCCGAGCCCGCGACCTCGCCCGTGGAGCATGCCCTGCGCGTGTCGCGCGCGAAGTGCGGCGCGAAGACCGGCGCGGCCCTCGGCCCGCTGCTCCGCGCGGCCGCGGCGATGTGCGAGGGGCACCCCGAGCTGCACCGCCGGGTCGAGTCCGCCGTGCGCGGCTGCTACGAGGTCGCGGCGCGGGCGCTGCGGGGATATCAGTCCGAGAAGGCGCGCCTCGGCGCGGTGGACTTCGAGGACATGCAGGCCCGCGCGTGGGAGCTGCTCACGGGACGCATCGAGGGCGTCGCGGCGTACGCGCCAGTGGTGGCGCGGGCGTTGCCGCACATCGTGGTCGACGAGTTTCAAGACACCAGCCCGCTGCAGTACGTGCTCTTCGACGTGCTGCGCGAGGCCGGCTCGGCGCTCACCCTGGTGGGCGACCTGAAGCAGGGGATCTACGGCTTTCGCGCCGCCGACTCGACGCTCTTTGCCACGCTGCTGCGGCGCGGCGGGGCGTCGGGCGGCGTCGAGACGCTGGACCGCTCGCGTCGGTCGCGGCCAGAGCTGGTGCGCTTCGCCAACGGGCTCTTCGGCGCGCTGCTGCCCGGGGCCGCGATGCCCTTCGACCCGCTCGAGGCCGAGAACGCCTACACCCGCGGCGCGGTACCGGCGCGGGGGCCGTGCGTCGACGTGCTCTGGCACGGCCGCCCCGACCGCGCGGAGTCGCGCACCGAGCCCGGGGTGGCGCGGGTGCGCGCGCTGCTCGCCGAGGGGCGCGAGGTGCTCGACCGGTCCACCGGGGCCGCGCGGCCGCTGCGCGCGGGCGACATCGCCGTGCTGGCCTTCGACCACGCGCACCTCTCGCGGTGGAACGACGCGCTGCGGGCCGCGGGG
>JBILLI010000987.1:0-2617 GCA_044376155.1 Polyangiales bacterium | reverse complement strand
TCACGCGCTGGCTCCCGCGCTGCCCGACCTGCGGTCACAACTTCGAACCGCACGCGCAGCGAGCGCCGGAGGCGCCAAACTCAACATGACGCAGTAGTGCTATACCAGCGAGGGCGTGCGCAGGTGCGTCACGGGCGGTCGCCCCGTGTACTGAGCGTCGCCCTCCCTCGAAACAAAGCGACACGACGAAAGCCCTGAACATGAACCCGAGGATGATCTCTCTCGCGCTCGTCACCCTCGGGTGTTCCGCGTCCCGGCCCGACACCCGAACCCGTGCTCCGAACGCGCCGCCCGCTCACGCGACCCCGGACGCGTCCGTCGCCACAGGCGACGGCGTGCTCGTGCTTACGCTCGGCGTGTCGAATGCGAGCCTGCCGCGGTTCTCCCCGCGGGGTGCGCACTTCACGCTCTGCATGGAAGATGGAACCGTGGAGGTTCGTGATGCCGTCCACGGACATACGGTGCGGATGGTGCACCTCGCGGAGACCTGCAGCGCCGCGCTTCTGCGCAGCGACGAGCGGAGGATCATCGCGGTCGGTTCGCGCGGGCGCGTGCGCACCTGGCCCTCGATCGCGGGGGGTGGGGACTCCGAGGCCGGCTTTGATGTTGGCCCCGTGGAGCACGTCGCGCTGTCACCAGACGGACGCCTGGTGGCAGTGGCGGCGGCGACCGTCTCGGGGCCGATCCGGCTCTGGTCGGTCGACGAGCGAAGGGAGCTCGGTCGGATCGAGACGGTGTGCGAGGGCAGCGGCGCCGCGGGAGAGCTGCAGGCGCTGGCGTTCGGCCAGAACGGAGCGGTGTTGTGGGCGAGCTGCGGCAACGGGCGGCTGACGAACTACGACACGACGACGTGGCAACCCATCGCACCTGGCATCCAGACCCAGCAACTGATCGCCGTGAGCGATCCGCCCGGCGGTCCGCTGGCCGGAGTCGGTTGGAACCCCGGCAACCTCCGTCGGTTCTCGGCGGGAGAGCGCGCAGTGAGGAGCGTGGCCCTGGGTGACATCAGCCGCGCGGGCTTCTCGCCCGACGGTCGGCTGGCGGCGATTTCATGGATCGATCATCTGGCGCTCTGGGACGTCTCCACCATGACGACTCGGGCGGAGCTTCGAAGCGAACGCACGTACGACCAGGGCATCGCGGTCGTGCGCGGCGGCGACGCCATCGTGGCCTGCGGTGGACGGGGCGAGGCGCTGCTGTGGAGGCCGGGCGCGGACGAGGGGCACCGCACGATCGATATGTCGCGAGGCGAGGAGCGCCCCACGCTTCGGGTGCTCGGCGGGCGTCGGCTGGTGGTCGAAGACTTCGCGGCGGCGCGTCCGCTTCTGGCCTTGCGAACGGGTGACCCCGTCCCGCTGAACCCCACGGCCGACATGGCCATCGAGCAGATCTCGTCGGACGGGGAGCGGCTCCTGGTGGCCACGCGCCAGACGAACCCGGTCGTCCACCGGGTCGTGCGGGTCTCGGACGGGGCGACGCTCGGGGAGGTCAGCATCCTGTCGTGCGATGACTGCCCCGAACATCGGAGACTCTTCGCGTCCCACGACCTCCGATTCCTGGCGGTGGCCATTTCCACGACGAGCGCTGAGTGCGAGGTTCACCGCGTTCAGCGCATCGATGTCCTCCACCGATGGCGGGCGGTGACCCTGCCGCCGGGCTCGTCGCCCGTGGCGAATGTCGGGTTCTCGCCGGACGGGTCGCGGTTGATCGTCTCGTCGGAACAAGGGCACGTTGAGGTCTGGGACGTGGCCACCCAGAGGCGCACCGCGAGCTTCGATGTCGCTGGTGAGCCTTCGTCGCTCACGCCGCTCGCCGACGGTCGCACCATGGTCGCGCTCCGACGCGACGGCGCGGTGGACAGCCTCGACCTGGCAACGGGACGGGTCACGGCCCACATCGACCGCCAGACACCAGGTCATCCCGGCGGGGTCTTCACTCGTTTTGTGGAAGTTCCCGCCGCGTCCGCTCATGGAGCAGGTGCCGGGGCGCGAATGCTCTTCGGCGATGAGCGCGGAACATGGTGGGTATGGGATCCCACGACGAGCCGCGGCGTGGGAGAGATCTTCGTCCTCGGCGACGGCTCGTGGGCGGCGCGAGACGCGGCAGGTCGCGTCGGCGCGACGCCCGCCGCTCGTGAGAGACTCCACATCGTCCGTGGGCTCGACCTGGAGACCTCCCCCGGTGCGGTCGCCGCGTCGCTGACGGACCTTCAAGACGTCGTCTCGTCGCTCGGTTTGGAGTAGGCGCGTCGCGTGTAAAGCCGGCTGGCAGCGCGACGCCCCGTCGTCGGGGGTGGCGCTCGCGCAGGGGCGCCTGGTGCTGCGGGTCCCCGGCGAGGGATTGCGGGTCCTCGACGCCGTGACGGGGAGCGAGCTCCGACGGCTGCCGCTCGCGACGGCGGGGAGCCAGGGGTCGATCGAGCTCGTGGGGTCGACGGTCTACGTTTTCGAGGGGGACAAGACCCCCAACTCCTCGCGCCGATCACCCCCCTCCCCCTCGCCCGCATCCCCCGCGGATGAGATCCCCGCGTCCCGCCACGACGTCGCTGCCCACCACACGCACGGCCGCGTTCCTCGCGGCCCTCTACGTCGGCGCTCCGTGAAGTGCGCGCGGCCGC
>JBILLI010000988.1:0-2617 GCA_044376155.1 Polyangiales bacterium | reverse complement strand
GCGGCTCTGCGCTCATGTTCGTGAGCATGTCGACGTCGCAGGGCAGCAGGAGGGGCTCGATGCGCGCGAGGAACTGCGCGCAGACGGAGCCCTTCACGAAGACCGTGGGCTCTGCCTCGCCGCGTCGCGCGACCTGGTACTGCATGGTCTGGTTGTAGCGAACCCACTCGGCCTTGAGCTCAAGCCAGAGGAAGGCGGCGGAGCGGTAGAGCTCGTCCTCGTCCTCGGGGTCTGCGAGCGCGTCGGCGAGCTCGGTGATGGCGACGATCTTCGATCGGGCGTATTCGCGGATCGCGGTCTCCACGTGGGCCGCGACGCCTGCGTCGGCGAGCATCGCCTCGACGGTGTCGAGCAGTCCTTCGGTGGTGCCGCGCTTCAGCTTCTCTGCGAGGGACATGTCTCTTGGTGCCTTTGAGGTTCGAGGCGATGCGGCCGAGGCGGGAGGTCACTTCTTCGTGACGAAGAGCCAGTTGGTCTTGGAGCTCGGATCTCGGAAGAGGCGGATCGTGACGTTCGTGGGCTTCAGCTTGTAGGTGAACGTGTAGTTGAACTCCGCGTCGAGCTCGCCCCGGGCGACGCCCTCCTTGAAGCGCCCGAAGACCAGTCGGTTGTTCGTGCAGGGAGCGACCTGCGTGAAGAAGTTCTTGCCGATGGCGGCGGTGGGCGCGACGCCGGCCATCTCGGCTTCCCAGCGGTTGTAGATCTGGACGACGCCCGCGTCGTCGACCTTGACGACGCCGTAGGCGATGTCATCGGCCTCGGGAGACGAGAGCGCGGGGAGCCTGGGGATGAGGGCGGTTTCGACGAAGGACATGGTGCGCGTACCTTTCTTGTTCCGTTGAATCGATGGACGATGCTGCGCGGCGCGCGGGCCGCTGCGCGCTCAGTGTCGGGCGGAGGCGAGCTGCTCTTCGCGCTCGGCGTAGAACGAGTGGACCTGCTCGACGAGGCTCGCGACGGTCGTCTCGAGCGAGGTCACGCGCTCGACGAGGCTCGCGGCATCGGCGGTGCCGAGGCTCTTCACGAGGTCCTCGCGCTCCGCGTAGAGGGCATGAAGCTGCGCGACGAGGCTCTCGTCGGCGTGGGATTCGGTGGTCGACATTTCGTGGGCGTCTCCTGGTCTGAGGAACGTGGATGGCCGGGTGAACCACGGCGCGGCCTCTGCGCGTTCGAGCAGCGCGAATAGAGACCCGGCCCCTAGGTCTGGTTTACCCTTACGTCGACCTGCTCCAAAGCTTGAGACAGATCAGACAATCATTGTGATCGGTGTTTCCATCCGGCACGTGCCCGCCCGCCGCCGCTGCAGCCTGCGTTCGGGCCGTTGGCGTCCCGTTGCCGTCAAGATCTGGCGCGCGTCCCGAATCGGGTCTCGCCCGGGTCTGCCTCTCGTGCGGACCAAGCCGGGCGGGGGGCCGACCTGCGCGACGCGGGCGCTTGACCGCTGGCGCGCGCCGCCGCCCCGCCCGCCCGACGCCATCGTGCTCTCGCGCGACTTCGTCGCGGGCATGCGCGCCGACCTCGCCCGCGCGCGCACGGAGGAGGAGCCCGACGCGCCGGCGGAGCCCGTGCTGCGCGCGTGGTTCGACGCCCACCGCGACCGTCAGAACGACGCGGCGTCTACGGGCCGTTCAGATCGCCTGCGTCTGGAACGCAGACTCGCGTCTGCAGCCCGCTGCCGTCGTTGAGCGGGAGCACCTTGCACATGGTGCCGCCTCCGAAGGGGCAGGGCGCGGTGATGCAGCGACGAAAGCACTGGCCGACACCGCCCGAGGCGGCGACGCAGACCGCGTCGGGGCCACAGTCGGTGGCGGCGCTGCAGCGACGCGTGCACAGGTTGCCCGAAGCGATCGAGGGCGGCGTGGCCTGACAGGTGGTGAGGCCGCCGCAGGCTTCACCCGGCGCACAGCCGTCGAAGGCGCTGCGCGGCGCCGCGTCCATGACACAACCCGCCCCGATCAAACCGACAAGGAGGGGAGCCGAGAGGATCTTGTTCATTCGCATCGTCATTCTCCTGAAGGTGGCGAAGGTTGGCGGCCGTCTCCGACCCGAGCGTCGAGACGCGCCTGAATGCTTCGAGGTTCACACCCGAGACGGTCGCCGGGTGCGAGCGGACACGCGCCTGTGTGGCAGTACCCGGTCGCGATACCGCGGCGGCCTGCGTGGTACGTCGCGTCGCTGCCTCTGCGCACGATTGCTCGCGGCTTCGTCGTGCCTTCAACCAATCGTCATGGGTGCAGTTCGATTGGGGTGAAGAAACTCACAGAACGCGGCCGACCGGAGCATGGAGCGCATCGCGGTGGAAGAACGCGTGGGCCGCGGCCGCACGGGGCACGTGGGCGCGAGGTGGTGGCGGGACGCGGGGGGTCAGCGGCCGAGGCGCGCGCGGATGCGGGCTTGCGCGTCGTCGGGGAGGGTCGCGAGGTACTCCGCGGGGAGCGCGCGGAGGGCCGCGTCGGGGAGCGCGAGTACGTGATCGGCCTCGCTGATCACGCGCGCGAGCTGCTCGGGTGCGAGCCCTGCGAGGCGCTGCTCGGGCGCGAGCCCTGCGAGGCGCTGCTCGGGCGCGAGGTCTTCGAGGCGCTCCGCGAGGGGGAGCTTCTTCATGAGCTCCTTGGCG
>JBILLI010000391.1:0-6953 GCA_044376155.1 Polyangiales bacterium | reverse complement strand
ATCAATGCAATCGTGGGGTGAGGTCGCGCCGTGACGGGGCTGCGCGCGAGGCCGGATAGGACACCCAACGCCTCGCGCCGATCAAGCCCCTGCCCTCCCGCCTGCGCCCCTGCGGAGGAGATCCCCTCGTCCCGCCGCGACATCGCTTCCACGCGCACGTGCGGCCGCGCGCATCACGGTCGTCCACGACGAAGTGTTACGTTTCGACCAGCAGTCTGATGTGGTGGTGCATTGCGTAAGGCGTTGAGCGACTCCTCAATCTGTGAGATTTCCTGCGCGCTGGTCGAAGTCTGTTCTGTTGTGGGATAGCCATGTGCACTCCAGACTTCCTCAGGGAGATCCGGAGGTGTTCTGCCATCGCGCACGAAATCAGATGCAAGCTGCACAAAAGAAACGGCCGCAGAGATGCCATCTTTAGGGGATCGGACACCCAACACCTCGCGCCGATCAGCGCCCCTCTCCTCCCGCCCGCGCCCCTGCGGAGGAGATCCCCGCGTCTCGCCACGACGTCGCGCATGGATCGCGCGCAGCCCCGACGCATGCCGAGATGAAGCGCGGTGGACCCGCCGCGCACCCGTGGCGACCGCAGCGCGGAGCGCGACGCGGATACCCTCGATCGCGGCACAACCCTCGATCACGGCGATGAACCGCATCCGCCCGCCACAGCCCGTGCACGTCGGCGCGTCGATCCGTCACAGGCGCTGCAGCCGTGTCGCCCAGTCCCACTTCGTCAGCCCCGCGCACAGCGCCGCCGCGCGGACCACGAAGGCCAGCGAGTCCTCGAAGCGCGGGGACCGAGCCCTGCCCGCTGGCGTCGTGATCGACGCGCGCTGGGGAGCGCAGGGACACTCCGTCGCGCGTCGTCGCTCAGTTCGGTCTGCACGCCGGAGTGCGTAGCCGCGCGTGGCGCAGGCACCGGCGTCCCGCCGCCGATGACGGCCAGGCCGCTGTCTCTCTGCGGTTGTCTCGGGCGACGGTGCGACCTCGTCGCTACGCCCCAGGGCATTTCGCCTCGATCCCGCGCAGGTCGCGTGGTAACAGTGCTGGGGTCCTGGGGCGGCGGCCCGACAGCAGCCCATGAGTGACGTGACCTCCGACACCCCCGGCGCACCTCCTCTGACGCGACTCCGGCGATTCGCGCGGCGAGTGCGGCAGCTCCTGCGGCTCGCGCTCGTGCTCACCGCGGTGCTCCTCGGCGCCCTCGAGCTGTGGCTCCGCGCCCACGCCCTGACGCCTCTGCGCCCCACCGTCACCGCGCCCGCGCGGCAGCGTGTTCTCTGCGTCGGAGACTCCTACACGTACGGCATCGGCGCGCCGCGGGGCGAGTCGTACCCTGACCACCTGCGTCGGCTCCTGGGCGATGGGTGGGCGGTCGTGAACGATGGCTGGCCCGGCGCCAACTCGTCGCTGATGGCCGAGCGACTGCCGGCGTGGTTGGCCGAGGCTCGCCCGGATGTCGTGATCGTCATGGCGGGCATGAACAACCAGCACAACCCGCTGGGCGGCACATACCGACGTCTGGTGCAGGCCGGATACGTCCGCCCGAGCGCATGGGAGACCCTGAGCTACCGCCTCGACCTCTTGCTCTGGCGATTGCGCGTCTACCGCCTCCTGCGCTGGACCGTCGCCGACCGCCTGACACGCGCCCCGGTCGCCGACGCCGCGACCGCGCCCGCGGCGCCCGTGGGACGGCCGGCGGGCATCCACTGGAGCGCCCAGGTGGCCGACGACCCGGTGCTCGCGAGCGCGACGGAGGGTGCGCTGCGCGCCCTCGACCGCGGCGAGCGCGACGCGGCGCTTCGCTCGCTGCGCGCGGCGTTCGCGGGGGTGCGCTCCTGCGAGCGGGTGGCCGAGCCCTTCATCAACCGACTTCGCGACCTGCGCGCCCGGCTCTCGCCGGTCGAGTACGACACGCTCGCGGCGACGCTCCGCGCGAGCATGCCCGCGGCGGACTACGCGACCTGCGTCGAGGGGCCCTTCTTCCTCGAGGGCGACGCCGCGCTGCAGCAGAAGATGCTCTGGTATGACCTCGACCAGATGCGCCTCGCCACGGCGCGCGCAGGGGCCCAGCTCGTCGTGCTCACCTACCCGTGGCGCTTCAGCGCGTACCAGGAGGTGCAGGAGCGCTTCGCGACGACCCGAGGCCTCCCGCTCCTCGTGCCGCGGCTCCCGCCGCTCTACACGATGACCGACCTCGCGGCCCCGAACGGACGGCTCTCGGGCGCGGGCAATCGCTGGCTGGCGGAGCAGGTGCTGGCCCAGGGGCGGAGCCTCGGACTGTTCACCGCCTCCCCGCGGTGAGCCCGCGAGGGCCGATCACGCGGGCGCGGCGGACGGAGACTTTCGCACGAGGTACCGGCCGAGAACGAGGTAGTCCATCTTGGTCTTGTTGAAGCAGGCGCAGGCGTCTTGCGGGGTGCACACGATGGGCTCGCCGCGCACGTTGAACGAGGTGTTGAGCACCATGGGCACGCCGGTGATCTCGCCGAAGGCCTTGATGAGCCGATAGAAGAGTGGGTTGCTCTCGGGGGTGACGGTCTGCACCCGGGCGCTGCCGTCGACGTGCGTGATGCTCGGCACCACCGCGCGCTTCTCGGGGCGAACGGGCACCGACATGAGCATGTAGGGGCTCTCCTGCCCGATCTCGAAATACTCCTGCGTCGCCTCGGCAAGGACCGACGGCGCGAAGGGGCGAAACGACTCGCGGTGCTTCACCTGGTCGTTGAGCCAGTCCTTCATCCCAGGGTCTCGCGGGTCGGCCAGGATGCTGCGGTTTCCCAGCGCGCGTGGGCCGTACTCCATGCGTCCCTGAAACCAGCCGACGATCTTGCGCTCCGCGAGCAGCGAGGCGACGCGGCCCGGGAGCGCTTCATCGGACAAGACCTCGTAGTCGAGTCGCCGCCGCTTGAGCAGCGCCTCGATCTCGGCGTCGGCGTACGACGGGCCGAGGTAGGCGTGGTTCATGCGCCAGCGCCGCTCACCGCCGAAGAGCTGCGAGTCGAGGTACAGCGCGCTGCCGAGGGAGCCCCCGTCGTCGCCCGAGGCGGGCTGAACAAACACCCGGCGAATCGGCGTGCGCTCTGGGATGAGCCCGTTGGCGACGCAGTTGAGCGCGACGCCGCCGGCGAGGCACAGGTCGTCGATGCCGTAGGTCGCGTGGGCCTGGCGCACGATCTTGAGAATGGTCTCCTCCACCGCGTGCTGCAGGCTGGCGGCGAGGTCGGCGTGCTCCGGGAGGATCTCCGACTCCGGCACCCGCGGGGCGCAGAAGAGCGCCGCGAAGCGGGGGTTGGTCATCACCAGGTCGTAGTGGAACGAGAAGTACTTGAGGTCGAGCTGAAAGCTGCCGTCGTCGCGGACGCGGAGCACCTCGGCGAACTGTTTGGAGAAGGTCGGGCGGCCATAGGCCGCGAGGCCCATGACCTTGCCCTCGCCGCCGTTGACCTTGAAGCCCAGGTGCGCGGTGACGGCGCTGTAGAGCAGCCCGAGGGAGTGGGGAAAGCGGATCTCCCGATCGAGCCGCACGCGCGAGCCCTCGCCGACGCCGACGGTGAGCGTCGACCACTCCCCGGTGCCGTCCATCGTGACGATGATCGCCCGCTCGAAGGGAGACGGGAGAAACGCGCTGGCGGCGTGGGCGTAGTGGTGGTCGGTGAAATAGACCTTGCCCGTATAGCCGGTCTCTTCGCGGATCGTGTGGGGCACCACGAGCTTGTAGTTCAGCCACATCGGGAGGAACGCCCGAAAGCTCGCGAAGGAGTGCGGGAACGTCATCAGGTGCGTCTTGAGGATCCGCTCGAACTTCAGGTACGGCTTCTCATAGAAGACGATGGCGTCGAGGTCGTTGATGTCGATCCCGCCCTCGCGCAGGCAGTAGTCGATCGACCTCCGCGGAAAGTCGACGGAGTGCTTCATGCGGGTGAAGCGCTCCTCGGCCGCGGCCGCCACAGCCTCGCCGTCGCGCACGAGGCAGCACGACGAGTCGTGGTACATATAAGACATTCCCAGGATGTTCATTCGGGCGATTCCGTGGCCGCGGCGCGCGCGGGCTCCGTCTTCAGTACTGCCGCTCGAACCGCTCCGCGGTCGTGTCCGCGGGCTCGCGCTCTCGATAGAACGAGCCCGGCCGCTCGGCGGTGCCGAGGTAGTCGTGCCGCATCAGACGCGCGATCAGCGACAGCGGGCCCACCACCAGGAAATAGACCAGAAAGATCAGCGTCTGCGTCAGCGCCCGCGCCGCGAAGGCGCTGCCCATCCGGGCGCTCGCCAGCACGTGGTTGTAAATGAAGTTGAGAACGAAGGTGAACCGGATGCGCAGCCCTGACGGCAGCGCCGCCCCGAGGCGCGTGATCACCAGCGCCGAGAGGTAGCTCAGCCGCCCCTTGGGCCTGGCGCCGTCACGCGTAATCAGCGGTGTCTGTTCGGGGGACGACACGGTTCACGCAAGCAGACGCGAGAGGTACGCGTCAGGACGCGGGTCGCGAACGTACGCCGCTGTCAGCTCCCGGATGTGGTCAAGCTTGTTCGCGAGGTACTCTCGCGCCGAGCGCTCGTACTCGTCGAAGGTGTGGTCCTCGAGGTAGACGCGCATCGAGGCCGCGAACATGATGTGCTGCGTGCAGACCACCTGGTGGTCTTGCTTGGTCATCTTGATCCGTCGGCGCTCGGTGATGCCGAGCTCATAGAGCGCCTGCTCGACCTCGATGCCGGACTTGTACACGGGGTGCAGCAGCGTGACGCCGAAGTCGCCATAGAGCTTCACCAGCTCGGGCATGAGGATGCGCGGGTTCTGCTCGGCGAATTGCTCCGCCCCGACGACGGCGCCGTCGGACGCGTACGAGACGCCGTTCTGCAGGCAGAACAGGAGGTTGCGCCAGTGCAGGGCCACCTTGCAGTGGCCGCAGGTGTTGAGCACGAGGTAGCCGTTCTTTCGACGGTCTGCCTGGTATCGCTCGACCTCCTGGTAGAACGGCCCGGCCTCCATCACGCGGTCGACGAACTCGACATCGGAGAAGCGCTTGCGGATGCGGTTCAGGTGGAACTGCGGCGCGTCCATTGCCATGAAGCCGGGCCGCCGGTAGGTGTTCATGAACACCTTCGGAAAGTGCTCGGCGAGCACGCACGCGGCGAGCGACGAGTCGGCCCCACCGGAGTACATGTGCGCGACCCCCCGTGCGACCTTCGGATCGTTGGGGTCGAGGCCAAGGTCGATCTCCGGGACCATGGCCTCGATCTTCACTCCCTTCGCGGCCGATGGCAAGCCGTTCAGCGGGCGCGCGCGGGAAGCGGCGTGCCTCGCTGCGCCATCATCTCCGCAACCGAGTCGGCGAGGACCTCGGCCATGAAGCGATAGCCCGCGCCGTTGCAGTGGCACAGGTCGGGCGAGATGTACTGCGCGCGCTCGCTGAACCTCGACCGGAACCCCGGGCGGAAGTCGATGTAGCGATGGCCGCGCTCCCTCGCCACCTCCGCGACCACGTCGTACTGCGCCTCGGGGTACGAGGTGAAGATGACGCCGACGCGGTGGCGCCGCGCGAGGTCGCTCATCGCGCGCAGGTCGGCGCGAAAGCTCTCTCGTATCGGCCCATACAGGTTCACGGCGCCGTACTGCCGCGCGACGAGGGTCAAGAACCGGTGCAGGCGGTTCTCGACAATGCGCGGGTTCTCCCGCTCGTACTCGGCGGGGCGCCAGACCTCCGACCGCGCGTGGTGGGTGCGCACCAGCGCCTGGTACAGCCCGCCAGAGGCGGGGTACACCAGCAGGCCCCGCTTCCACGCCCGGTACGCCGCGGCGGCGTCGCCCCTGCGCTCGTGGGCCCACCCGAGCTCGGAGAAGGCGTCTTCGGAGCCCGCGGGGAAGCGCGCGAGGCCCTGCTCGAGGGCCGCGATGGCCTCGTCGACGCGGTTCAGACGCAGGCACGAGCCGGCGATGTGGGTGTAGGTCTCGAGCTGCGCCTGGCCCGCGGCCACCCGCACCCGCAGCAGGCGCAGCGAGCCCTCGTAGTCCCCCGCGCGACTCAGCACCATCGCCGGATCTGCGCGCAGGGCGTCGAGCTCGGCCCGGGTGCGCTGCGGCGCCTGGTCCTGCTCATTCAGGTCCGCGAGGTGATTGGCGTAGCGCTCGAGCTCATCGGGCGTCGTCGGCTGGCGCTCTCCCGCGGCGGCGTGAAAGGTCCCGTGGCGGAGCCCCAGCCACATGATCTTCGCGGCCTTGTAGACCCGCGCGTGCAGCAGCACGCCGTCGACCGCCGCGCGCCACGACGGGGCGCCGCGGGCGGTGCGCAGGCGGATCGAGTTCCACGCGTTGTTCTCGCCCGTGGTGACGATCGCGACGTCGGGCTGATGGCTCAGGAGGTGGGCCTCGAAATTGTCGGCGATCAACGCGCTGTTCTGCCCCGGCACCCCGAGGTTGATCACGCGGAACAGCCGCCGGCCCGCGCGGGCGTTGAGCACCTCTTCGAGCTGCCGGGGAAAGTCCTCGCCGCCGATGCCGAAGGTGAACGAGTCGCCCTCGCACACGATCGTGTACTTCGCCGGCCCCCCGGGCGCGCTGCCGCGGACCAGCCGATAGCCGAACCCGATGACGCGGAACAGAAACTCGAAGACCAGCAGCGTCAGGACGACGCCGGCCAGCAGCCACCGCAGGCGACTCCCGCCGCCGCGACGCACGGGCGCCGGCCGCGCCTCCGCCGAGACCGGCGCCGTGCCGTCAGAAGACGGCATAGAAGAACGGAATCAGCACAGGCATCTCGGCCACAAACATGAAGATCAGGATCATCACGATGCTGACCAGCAAGGGGGCCAGAAGGTAGGACCGACGGTCGCGGATCATTCGGTAGAATTCCGCCACCACCTCGCCACGCTTGGACAGCCCTGATCGGAATCCCATAGGGTACGAATCCTCTGTCGGAGCGACAGGTCGGGCACGCCGTTCGTCTAAGCCTTCGATGCCT
>JBILLI010000878.1:0-3083 GCA_044376155.1 Polyangiales bacterium | reverse complement strand
AGCACCCTCGTCCCGCCCGCCCGCGTCCCCCGCAGACGCCGCCCGCGCGGTCCGAGCTCGCGCGTCGGCACGGCGCTTCGGGGCTCGTGAAGACGGCCGCTCGCACCGCCCGTTGACGCGTCGGTGAGGGCACCGCGACCGGGGCGCTACTCCTCGGCCCCGGCGCTGCGGACCCCTTCACCGAAGTCCAGCCGGGACCGCTCCGCGAGCCCGTCGGCTCCCCCGAGGAGCACCTCCACGAGCTCATCCCCCATCAGCGCGAGCACGCGCTCTCCCCAGAAGATCGGGCGGGTGTTGCCGTACCAGTCGAGGCACGACACCGCGCAGCGGTCCTGCGCGGCGGGGCGGGCGGTGACGGTGCCAGCCGACGTCAGCGCGAGCTGCGACACGCGAAAGAAGCTCACGTCTGACGCGCCCACGAGCTGAAGCGCGCCCGGGCGGCGGTGCCCCGCGGTCGCGAGGCCGAAGACCCCGTCGCGCGCCCCCGACGGGCGGAAGAAGAATCCATGCGAGCGGGTCTCGCCCTGCGCCCGCTGCGGCAGGCGCAGCGGCGCGAAGAGCTCCGGGGCCGCACCGTCGAGCGCGACGGGCGTGAGCGAGAGCGTGGCGCCCGCGTTGCCGACCGCGAGAGCGTGGCGCCCGAGGGGCTCGATGCGCTCCACGCCGTGACCGGGTCGCACCGCGAAGAGCGCCTGCGTCGCCGCGCGGTACGCGAAGAGCACGCCGTCCGAGTCGTCGGTTGCCGCGGCGTAGGGGTTGCGTCCGGTGCCGAAGAGGCAGTGATCTCCCACCCAGCGGTTTCTGAACTGCCCTCGCCCCGGGAGGGTGGCGAGCTGGGTGTACGCCTCGGGGGGCGCGTCGCTGACCTGTCCCACGAGCTGCGCGAGGGGCACGCGCAGCGCGGTCACCACGCCTCCGGCGTCTCTCCCTGCGCCCATGGCCTCGCCGTGTCCCTCCTCGCGGAGCAGCACGTGCAGATCGCCGTCGCGCTCATCGAAGGCGAACTGATCCGTGGGTCCGCCCCGCACCCGCGCCGCGCCGGGCGGCTGCGCTCCGTTGAGCGGGAGGCGCACGATCCAGGCGCCGCGGTCACCGTCGTCGGCCTCGACCTCGGTCCAGACGTAGACCGCGGTGGGGGATACGTAGAAGGTCCGCGACTCGCCGCCGAGCACGCCCCGCGCGTCGCACGACACCCTCGGCGCGCGCACGTCGCACTGGAGCACCGTGTGGAGCGTCGTCGCGCGGTGATCAAGATCGGTGGCGTAGACCCGGGTGTAGTCGTAGGGCGCGCGGTAGGGTCCGGCGCGGCCGAGGCGAACGCGGGGGAGGGTGAGCCGTCGGTCCCATAGGTCGTCGTTGACCAGGGGCGCGGGCACGTAGAGCACGAGGCGCCCGTTCACGAGCCGGGTCGCGTAGTTCTCCGAGGAGAAGTAGTCCTCTGAGCGAAGGTAGAAGGTGTCGAGGTAGCGAATGGACCCGTCGCGTGCGAGGCGAAAGCGGTTCACCTCGGTGGCATCGGCGCGGTAGCTGTAGCCGAGCACCAGCGCGATGTCTCCGTCGACCAGGAGCTCGTCGTACCAGTCTCCGGGCGGGGTGTTGGGCGGATACGCCGGGGTGTGCGCGACGCGTCGGGTCGCGCCGTTCGCCAGGGAGACCCGGATGAGGCTCCCCCGGCGCAGGATGATGAGGTCATCCCCCGACGCCTTCACGATGTCGCCCTCATCGACGTTCGCGACCTGGTTGTTGGTGATCGACGCGGGCTGCGCGGCGCCTTGCGACGCCGACGAAGTCGGCTGAGCCGGGCTCGCCGCCGGGGCGGCCATGTCGCCCAACGAGCCCGCCGCGGCCTCGCTCACCCGCGCGCGGGGCAGGCGCGATTCGCGGAGCATCTCGCGGTGCAGCTCCAGCGCGTTGCGACGGTCTTCTGGGCCCATGGCAGCGAGGCGCCGCTGCACCTCGGCCCAGAGACGCGCCGAGAGGGCCGCGCGGGAGCCAACAGCGCTCATCGACGCGGCGCGGGTCCAGCGGGGGCTGGTGTCTGCGCGCCGGATCACCGGGAGTGTGCTCACGGAGGGGGGCGCCGCAGGCGCGACGCCCGCGGCGACCGTCGCGATGGTGCCTGCATCGCGGTTGATGGAGGGCACGTCCGGAGGAGGCGAGGCCTGAGGCGGCGAAGGGGTCCGCGGCGAGGCCGACGCGCAGCCGAGGATGGTCACCAGCAAGACGGTCGCGGAGATGAGGCGGGGAGAGCCCATGGTGGTGGCTGCCTCAGACGTGCGAGGGGGGAGGGAGTTCCACATGCTACGCCCTGCGGCGCGTCGGAGCCCCGCGAACGCGAGGCTGGGATGCGGTGCGGAGGCGTCGCGTCGAGAGGATGCGCAGTCCCACGCCGCGCGGCGGAGAAGCCAATCCCGCAACGCCCGCGTCCCCCCCGGATGAGATCCCCGCGTCCCGCCACGACGTCGCTGCCCTCGACACGCACGACCGCGCGCATCGCGGTCCCCGACGACGTCGCGCGCGGAAATTCTCCCGGCCACGGCCCGCGCGCCGCACCCGCGCCGACGCTCGGTGAGAACACGCCGGGCTAAGCAGGGATCCGTGCTTTCTGCAGTGTGGACTTGAATTTTCGTGGCCTTAACCGTCACCGCGAGCCCCCACCCCCTCGCCCCGCCCCCACGAGTGGCTCCGTTCGGCACACAAGTCGTCGGGAGGCTTGCAAATGAGTAGTTTTCGCGCGCGCGCTGCCGCGCACTGAAGTGCACGGCAGCCAAGGGAATGCCCGCGTCGCGGGCTGCAGGGATGGGAGCGCTTGATCGCGCGTCGCCGTCGATGGAACGTGACATCCCGCTCGCCCGCGCAGCGGGCATTCCCTTGGCTGCCGTGCACTTCAGTGCGCGGCTGCACGAGCGCACGAAAAACACTTGTTTCCCAGATCCCTGACCACTTGTGTGCCGAACGGAGCCACGAGTGGGGGCAGGGAGTGAGGATCCGTCTCGGCGTCGGCGAGAACGAGATCGTCAATGTTTGCAGCGAATGGCATCACGTCTGCCCAAGCGTCAACCGCACGGGTCAAAGGTGGTTCC
>JBILLI010000239.1:0-10046 GCA_044376155.1 Polyangiales bacterium | reverse complement strand
CAGCGGGTGCCCGCGGTGAGGAACTCGTCGATCTTGGTGCGCAGGTCGGCGCCGTCCTGCCCCTCGGCGGCGTACTCGACGACGAGCGGGGGCACGGTGGTGCTCCATCCGCGTTGCTCGGGGCCGATGCCCACGGCGACGTCGGGCGCGCGCAAGGTCTTGTCGGAGAGGGCGATGCCCGCGTCGACCCCCGCAGGCGGCGCGGCGGGATCGGTGTCGAGCACCACGAAGCCGCGCCCGTTGGGTCCGCTCCCGTTGCCCCCGGTGGGGAGGCACTGCACGGGGTGGCCCTGACTCAGCTCGTAGGGGTCACCGTCGCGGAGCTGATCCACGCGAAAGGGGCCGGGGGCCGAGAGCGGATACGGCATGTCCGAGACGCTAGCACGCTGCGCGTGATGCGGGCGTGCGGTACCGGTCAGCGAACCACGAGGCCTCTGGGTGCTGCGGGCGAGCCGAAGCGCGCCGGGTCGAAGGGGAACACCCGCCAGCGCTGTCCGGCTCCGTCTTCGCAGCGTCGGAGGCAGAGCGCGGGCAGTGGCCAACTGCCCTCGGCGACGTCGAGGCAAAGCTCGGCGCCGTGAAACTCGCTGGTGATCCGTTCGCTGCCGTCGTCGCGCGGCACGCGACGCCACCGCTGCGTCGACACGTCGCGACACGCGGTCACGCGCACCGTGGCGCCGTCGAGAACGGCCTGCGGCGCGTCGAGGCAATCGCGCCGCGCCCCCACCACGCTGCGAAGGACCACCGTTCCGCCTGCGGCGGGATCGATCGTCCATTGCTGCCAGCCGCTCAGGCTGCACGTTCGCATCGCCGCGAGCGGGGGCACGCGCACGTGAGCGTGCAGGACGTCCGCCGGACGTCCATCGACGCAGACGCCCGCGCCGAGGGCGTCGCTGCTCAGCCGAACGATCCCAGGCGCCTGCCCGTGGAGCGGCGTCGTGGCGAGCGAGAGGGCGAGCGCGATCGGGCGGACCTTTCTCGTCTCCATGTGATCCCGGCGTGGCGGTGGGCGACGCCGACCTCGCACGGAGGTGTAGCACCCCGCGCGCACGGAGGATCATCACGCCAACGCGTCCGGCGCGTCACGCCCCCGGCCGAGTCGACCTCGCGGTCTGTGTCGAAGGATCCAGCGGTCATTCACCCGCTCGTCGCGACGCGGACTCGTCCGACGTCGCCTCGAGCTCGACGACATCGTGCGCGACGTCGTTCTGCGGCGCGACGCGAACGCGCGACGAGGCGAGGCTCCCGAGAAAGCCCTGGGGATCGTCGGTGCCGACGGTCAGGATGTGCCGTCTCCCGCCCTCGTTCGCGACGATCTCGATGGCGTTGCGGGACGACGACGTGCTGACCACGGTGCGTACGACGCCATCAAGGCCGAGTGAGACTTTGCCTTGCTTGAAGCCCTCCTGCCGGAAGGCGCGCGCCGACTCGATCGCAGTCTGAAGGATCTTTCGCCTCGCCCAACCGGAGTGCACGTGCACGTGCTCCTCGGTCACCATGGTTCGCGTGACGGAGAACATCGGCGCCGAAACCCCGAAGAACGCGGCGAGAACGACGTTGATCGCCGCGAAGGTCAGGAGCAACGGGGGCAACACGCCGAGCGCGGCGGCGACGCCGAGTCCGATCCCCGTCAGCGCGAACGCGGAGGCGAGGGCGAGACCCACCTTGAACGCGCTCTTCGCGACGATCTTCTCGCGAAAGACCACGCGCTCCCCGGGGGTCATGAAGCGTCGCTCGTAGTCGTCCATTGCGCTTGTCACGGTACGATGGCTATGGCGCCGACGCGGCCGGCCCGTCAATCCCGCCCGCGTCCCGCGTGGTCGCGTCTCACCTCGCTCGCTGCGTCATCGCGCGTGGCATCGACGCCGCAGAACGCGCCCGCGCGGTGGGTGTCCAAGCGACGATGTCCATCAACCAGCATGAGGGTGACGCCCGCGCGACGGGGTCGAGGGGCGTGGGCGACGCGCCTGACCGCGGCGCCGATGTCCGCGGCGCGGTTCGTCTTGCACGACCAACACGGTTCTTTCCTGCGCGGCTGCGTCGGTGGTCGTTGGCGACGCGCATGACCGCGGCGCTGGCGCTCTCGGCGGTGATCGCGGCGGCGCGCGTCGGGCCCCATTGGCTCGACGGGCATCGCGACGCACGCGCACGTCGGATCGTCGAGCAGATCCAGTTGCCGCGCGGCGCGGCGGTCGGTGAGCCCTTGCCGAGCGGCCTGCGGGTCGCGGTCGGTCTCCACGATCTACGCTTCGACTTTCGCTCGTCGTTCGCCGCGCTCGGCAGGGAGCAGCGCGCCCGCGCGTTCGAGGGCATCGAGGGCGTCTGGCTCGACGCGATGCTGGACGCCGACCGTCCGCCGATCGCACTCCATCGGCTGGAGTCCCGGGGCTCCTACGAGTCCGGTGTCGTGCGAGAGCTCGTCGGCGAACACTGGCGGGCGTTGTGGGCCGTGCGCCACGAGGGCGAGGAGATGGCGCACGGGGCGACGCTCTACATCGACGCGCGTCTGCCCGAGGGGCGCGCGATGCGGGTGGTGAACCTGATCGGATCCATGGTGCCCATCGCCGGCTACGCCTTCGAGGGCCCGCGCGGCGTTCGGTTGTTCTCGCTCTCCATGCGATGCGGCTGCGGTCGGCCTCGAAGGACCATCCTCGTGCAGGTGGCACCGTCGGCGTGGATCGTGCGCGAAGAGCGACCCGCGGCCTCCCGCGCGGAGTCCTTCGAGGACCGACGGCGCGAGGTGCAGCGCGCGGCGGTGATCGCCCAGGTGCGTCGCGTGGGGCCCGACGACGGCGAAGGGGCGTTGCGCGTGACGCTCCGACGTCTGTACTGCGCGCGGGCGTCGCGGCCGCCCGACGTGAGGGAAGCTGGCCCACCCCCTCCCGACGCAGCCACGGGCATTCTCGCGGGCGACCTCGCGGCGACGGCGAACCTTGCGGCGGCCCTGGCGACGGCGAACCTTGCGGCGGCCCTGGCGTTCACGTCGCCGGCGCTCGCCGTGGACGTGCCCGACGACGCTCCGTTTGGGGATGGCCTGCGCATTCGTGGGCTCGTGCGCGAGGTCGAAGAGGAGGGGTGCCTCGGTGCTCCCGAGCATGCGCGGGAACCCTGAGCAGGGAACCTTCCCCCTTGCGGCATGGGCTTGAATTCTCGTGGTCTCAAGCGTCACCGCGGGCCCCCACCCCCGACCCCGCTCCCACGAGTGCCTGGCGTTCCCCAGAACCTTCGGACGCGGGAGGAGACGCGGGGGCAGCGTCCGACCAGGACGCGGAGAGCAATGGTAGCGGGAGGACGCACGGGACGCCGCCGGGAGGGGCGCGGAGAGTCGTGGGAGGGAGGGAGGCTACAGCGTGCAGAAGGCGCTGAGGTCGAGCTCGATGGCGTCGAAGGGCTCTGCGCGCACGACGGCGTTGCCCTCGAAGGTGTCGAGTTCGATCCAGCGACCGTTGTCGAGGCGGTAGACCTCCAGCGTGCGATCGCGCGGGTCCACGAGCCAGAAGTACCCAACACCCTCACGGCGGTAGAGACGGCGCTTCTTCCCGCGGTCCTTCGCCTCGGTGGACTCCGACAGCACCTCACACACCCAGTCGGGTGCGAGCGTGAGGGCCGCGGGGGCGTCTTCGTCGATCCCGTTCGCGGGGAAGCGCTCGCGACGCCACCCGGCGAGGTCGGGGGCGACGATGTCGGGACGGGCGCCGAGGTGGAGCTCGGGCTCGAGCAGGATCACCCAGCCGCCGGGGCCGCCGCGCCCGCGCCGGAAGGGGTTGCGCAGCTCTCCATACACTTCGCTCGCGGCGTTGGCGTGTCGCGGGGCGGGGCGAGGCAGCAACGAGAGTTCGCCGTCGATCACCTCGGCGACCATCGTCTCGGGCGCGTTCAGGTAGCCCGCGATGACCTCCGCGCGAAGGTGGGGGAAGCGAGGGTCCGCGGGTGCCGGGGGTGGGCTTGCGGCAGACGCGGCGACCATGCGTGAGAGCCTACCGCGGGGGCCGAGGAACTCCAACGCGTCACCCCCGCGTCCCCCGCGGATGAGATCCCCGCGGCCCGCCGCAACGTCGCTCTCCGCCACACGCGCGGCCGCGTTCATCGCGGTCCCGGCCACGGCCCGTGCGGCGCTGCCCTGCCTTCGAACCGCGCCCAACGACAAGCGTCAAGGACGAGCTGTCAGGTTGAGCGCCAGATTCGATCCGGCCGATGCGAAATCTGCGACCATCCCCGCATGGGACCTCTCACGCCTTCACGGGGTCTAGTCCCCCTTCTCCTCGTGCTGCTGTTCGCGGCGTGCACGAACACGGCTTCGCTCGTCGGCCCGACGGGCGACGCCTCGACCTTGGACGTGGGCACGGCCGACGGCGCCGCCGACGTCACCTGCGGCGCCGGGCAGACCTCCTGCGGCGGCGCCTGCGTCTCGATCGCGACCGACGCGCAGAACTGCGGCCAGTGCGGACGCGCGTGCGGCACCGGCGAGACCTGTCAGAACGGCGGCTGCGTGCCCACGTGCGCGACCGCAGAGACCCTCTGCGGCAGCGCCGACGCGGGCCTGACCTGCGTGAACCTCACCACCGATTCTCGCAACTGCGGCGTCTGCGGCCGCGCGTGCGACCGCGACCGGGTGTGCTCCGGCGGTGTGTGCACCTTCATGTGCAGCGCCGGCCTCACCGAGTGCACCCGCGGCGCCACCGACGGCGGCGCGGAGCGCTACTGCGCCAACATCACCAACGACCGCGCGAACTGCGGCGCCTGCGGCAACACCTGCCTCGACGGATACGCCTGCGAGGCCGGGCGCTGCCGCCTCCGCTGCGACGAACTCCGAACGGCGTGCGCAGACGCAGCCGCCGACGCGGGGGTGATGGGCGGCGGGGAGTTCTGCACCAACGTCAGCAGCGACATTCGGAACTGCGGCACCTGCGGCAACGCGTGCCCCTTCGGCCAGCTCTGCTCGGGCGGCGTCTGCGCGACGATGTGCGGCGCGGGGCTCACCAACTGCAACAGCGTGTGCAGCAACGTGCGGAACGACCGAGAGAACTGCGGCATGTGCGGCAACGCCTGCGCCGCGGGCGAGGTCTGCACCGCGGGAAGGTGCGTCATCTCGTGCGGCGCAGGGCTCACGGACTGCATGGGGGCCTGCCGCGACCTCTCGAACGACTTCGCCAACTGCGGCGCCTGCGGCGTGGCGTGCGCCGCAGGGCAGCTGTGCTCCGGCGGGATGTGCCGGGTCTCCTGCGGCGGCGGCACCACCAACTGCTCGGGCACCTGCCGCGACCTCGCCACCGACACCGCGCACTGCGGCATGTGCGACCTGATGTGCCCCGCGGGGCAGATCTGCTCCGGCGGGATGTGCCGGGTCTCCTGCGGCGGCGGCACGACGAACTGCGTGGGCGCGTGCCGCGACCTCGCGACCGACCGCTTGAACTGCGGCGGCTGCGGCATCGCCTGCGCGGCGGGGCAGATCTGCTCCGGCGGGATGTGCCAGGTCTCCTGCGGCGGCGGCACCACCAACTGCGACGGCACCTGCCGCGACCTGCAGACCGACCTCAACCACTGCGGCGCCTGCGGCACGACCTGCCCCAGCGGTCAGGTCTGCTCCCGCGGCGCCTGCACCGTGAGCTGCGGCGCGGGGACCACGAACTGCTCGGGCGTGTGCCGCGACCTCGACTCCGACCGCGCCAACTGCGGCATGTGCGGCATCACCTGCCCCAGCGGCCAGGTGTGCTCGTCGAGGAGCTGCCGGGTCTCGTGCGGCGCGGGCACGACGGCGTGCTCGGGCGTCTGCCGCGACCTCGACACCGACCTGAACCACTGCGGCGCCTGCGGCAACGCGTGCGCCGCCGGCCGGGTCTGCTCCAGCGGCATGTGCCAGGTCTCCTGCGGCGCGGGCACCACCAACTGCTCGGGGGTGTGCCGCGACCTGCAGTCTGACCTGGGCAACTGCGGCGCCTGCGGCACGCGCTGCGCGAGCGGCGAGGTGTGCTCCGCGGGGGCCTGCACCGTGAGCTGCGGCGCCGGGCTCTCGAACTGCTCCGGCGTGTGCCGCGACCTGCAGACCGACCTCAACCACTGCGGCATGTGCGGCGCCGCCTGCGCCGCCGGGCAGGTCTGCTCGCGCGGCGCCTGCACCGTGAGTTGCGCGGCCGGGCTCAGCAACTGCTCGGGGGTGTGCCGCGACCTCAGCACCGACCGCGCCAACTGCGGCATGTGCGGGCGCGGCTGCGCGAGCGGCCAGATCTGCAACGGCGGCTCCTGCGAGCTGAGCTGCGCCTCGGGCACCACCAACTGCTCGGGCGTGTGCCGCGACCTCAACACCGACCGCGCCAACTGCGGCGCCTGTGGCCGCGCCTGCGCCAGCGGGCAGGTGTGCTCCGGCGGCATGTGCCAGGTCTCCTGCGGTCAGGGCACCACGAACTGCTCGGGCGTGTGCCGTGACCTCACCACCGACCGCGCCAACTGCGGCGCCTGCGGCCGCGCCTGCGCGAGCGGGCAGGTGTGCTCCAACAGCGCCTGCGCGTTGAGCTGCGCGAGCGACCTCACCGACTGCTCGGGCGTGTGCCGCGACCTCACCACCGACCGCGCCAACTGCGGCGCTTGCGGCCGCGCGTGCATGGCGGGGCAGGTGTGCTCCAACAGCGCGTGCTCGCTGAGCTGCGGCGGCGGGCTCAACGACTGCAGCGGCGTGTGCCGCGACCTGCAGACCGACCGAAACCACTGCGGCGCGTGCGGCAACACGTGCCCCAGCGGGCAGGTGTGCGCCAGCGGTGCCTGCCAGGTCTCCTGCGGCACCGGGACCACCAACTGCTCCGGCACCTGCCGCGACCTGCGGACCGACAACAGCAACTGCGGCATGTGCGGCAACGCCTGCCCCGGCGGCCGTGTGTGCAACGCGAGCGTGTGCGTGGTGACCTGCGAGGCCACCTTCACCAACTGCAGCGGCACCTGCCGCGACCTCCGCACCGACCGCGCCAACTGCGGCATGTGCGGTCGCGTGTGCCCCTCGGGTCAGTTCTGCTCCGCCGGCGCCTGCGTGGTGTCGTGCGGCAGCGGGCTCAACGACTGCGGCGGCGTGTGCCGCGACCTGCAGACCGACCGCGCCAACTGCGGCAGCTGCGGCCGGACCTGCGGCAACGGCGAGGTGTGCACCGGGGGCGCGTGCGTGATCTCCTGCGGCACGGGCCTCACCGCCTGCAGCGGCGTGTGCCGCGACCTCAACAACGACAGCACGAACTGCGGCATGTGCGGCACCCGCTGCGTGAGCGGCCAGCTCTGCGTGTCGGGGATGTGCGCCGTGTCGTGCGCCTCGGGCACCACCAACTGCTCCGGCGTCTGCCGCGACCTCAGCAACGACCGCAGCCACTGCGGCGCCTGCGGCCGCGCCTGCGCCAGCGGGCAGGTCTGCGTCGGCGGCGCCTGCCAGGTGAGCTGCACCGCGGGCCTCTCGGAGTGCTCCGGCGTGTGCCGTGACCTCTCCAGCGACCGCGCCAACTGCGGCACCTGCGGCAACGCCTGCGCCAGCGGGCAGGTCTGCGCCGGCGGCACCTGCCAGGTGAGCTGCACCGCGGGCCTCACCGCGTGCTCGGGCGTGTGCCGTGACCTCACCACCGACCGCGCCAACTGCGGCATGTGCGGGCGCGCCTGCGCGAGCGGGCAGGTGTGCTCCGGCAGCGCCTGCGTCGTCTCGTGCGGGGGCGGGCTCTCGAACTGCTCGGGCACCTGCCGCGACCTGCAGAACGACCTCGCGAACTGCGGCGCCTGCGGCCGCGCCTGCGTGAGCGGGCAGGTGTGCTCCAACGGGAGCTGCACCCTGAGCTGCGCGTCGGGGCTGACCAACTGCTCCAACGTGTGCCGCGACCTCTCCACCGACAACAACAACTGCGGCGCCTGTGGCCGCGTCTGCGCGAGCGGCACCGTGTGCTCGGGCAGCTCGTGCACCGTCTCGTGCCAGTCGGGGACGACCAACTGCAGCGGCTTCTGCCGCGACCTCTCCAGCGACGTGCGCAACTGCGGCGCCTGCGGCGTTGCCTGCGCCAGCGGCCAGCTCTGCTCCAGCGGCGTGTGCACCGTGAGCTGCGCGACGGGGCTCACGAACTGCTCGGGCGTGTGCCGCGACCTCACCACCGACAACGCGAACTGCGGCGCCTGCGGCCGCGCCTGCGGCAGCGGCACCGTGTGCTCCAATAGCGCCTGCACGGTCTCGTGCGGGTCGGGCACCACCAACTGCTCGGGCGTGTGCCGCGACCTCCAGACCGACCGCCTGAACTGCGGCGCCTGCGGCCGCGCGTGCGGCACCGGGCAGATCTGCGCCGCGGGCTCCTGCGTCGTCTCGTGCCCGACCGGGCAGACGAACTGCTCGGGCACGTGCCGCGACCTCCAGACCGACACCACGAACTGCGGCGCGTGCGGGCGCGTCTGCGCGAGCGGCCAGGTGTGCTCCGCCGGCACCTGCTCGACCACCTGCGCGTCGCCGCTCACCAACTGCGCCAACGTCTGCGTCGACCCGCGCAACGACCCGAGCAATTGTGGCACCTGCGGCCGCGTGTGCGCCTTCGCGAACGCCACCGCGGCGTGCGCGTCGAGCGCGTGCATCGTCGCGAGCTGCAGCACCAACTTCGGCAATTGCGACAACGACGCGACGAACGGCTGCGAGGCGAACCTCCAGACGAGCACCGCGCACTGCGGCGCCTGCGGCCGCGCCTGCGCGAGCGGGCAGACCTGCGTCAGCGGCGTCTGCACCACGCCCTGCCCCTCGGGGCAGACCCTCTGCAGCGGCGCCTGCGTGGACCTGCAGACGAACGGCAACAACTGCGGCTCCTGCGGCCGCGTGTGCAGCACCTCCCAGACCTGCATCTCGGGGTCGTGCGTGAACGCCAACGGCACCGTGCTCAGCGTGACGGGGACCACCATCCCGGTGCTCTTCGTCCTCTGCGGCAACGGGACCAACACCAACTGCACCGAGCCCGTCGCCCGCGCGTCGTGCACCAACATCGGCCGGCAGCTCGTGAGCCACGCCTCCGACGGGATCAACGGCGTGAGCACCCTGGGCGCGACCTCGTCCTGCTACTGGTCGATCTCGTACTTCACCAACTCCAGCACCGACGTGGCCGGCCAGTGCCTCATCGGCGTCTCGAACGCGCAGTGGAGCAGCTGCTGCACCCGCTCTCAGTGGCACGGCAACACCGTGCGCGTGCCCAGCACCCTCGGGCAGCAGTTCGGCTACGCGAGCAGCAACGACACGGGCTACCGCTCGAACCTCGCGAACGTCGCGGGCACCCAGTGGGGCTGCGTCCCGAACGGGAGCTCGGGCGCTGCGCTGAGCGGCTGCTCGCGCTACTACGTCGCCTGCCGCTGACCCCACCGCCTGACCCCGCGTGAGGGCGCTCCCCTCGCGCGGGTCCCCCTCGCACCATCCCCCTTCGCCCGCGCCGGAGCCGCTCAAGGCGCTCCCGGATCTTCGCCTCGGTGCCCCCACCGTGGGCTCGTTGGCGCGCGCGCACGGCCACCTGCGCCGCGCGTGGGGCGTTGTGGGCGGCCTTCGGTGTGGCCGCGACGGCCAGGGAGACCACCGCGTGCGACCGCGGGATCAGGTCCTCAGCAGGGTTTCGGGGCCTGGCTCGAACCTCGTCGCAGCGCTTGCGGCGCAGCATCTTCGTGAGCCCCCCGGGCCGCGAAACGCTCGGATCCATGCTTCGATCTTGGGTATACCAAAGACCTCGGACGCGGGGTTCGTGCCGCCGGCTCCGCCCGCGTCCGAAGGGTTTGGGGAAACGCCAGGCGCTCGTGGGGGCAGGGAGTGAGGATCCGTCTCGGCGTCGGCGAGAACGAGATCGTCGATGTTTGCAGCGAATGGCATCACGTATGCCCAAGCGTCAACCGCACGGGTCCAAGGAGGATCCGCACTCCCTGCCCCCACTCGTGCTACCCATTGCCCAAACTGCACCTACACCTTCGCGATGCGCCCCCCCCGCGGCGTGTGGACGACGCGGTTGGGTGCGGCTCTTCTGATGTTGCGACCCACGCAAGAAGTTGCGCGCGGCGTCGTGACGGCCCTCATCCCC